>JAPKCL010000053.1 GCA_028822955.1 Candidatus Poseidoniaceae archaeon | reverse complement strand
TAATTCCGGAGGTCGACGAACAGTCGCCAGTTTACCAGAGACGACTTCTTCGACCCATTGGTCTGATTCTTCTATCGTATCTGCGTGGTCTCCAGCAAATCTCTCTGGAACATAATCGAACATGAAACGTTCACCTTCTGAATTGGTTAATCTTCCACCTTCGCCACGAACACCTTCAGTGACCAAAATACCACGAACCGAAGGTGGCCACACCATGCCAGTTGGATGGAATTGAACAAATTCCATATCTCGAAGTTCAGCCCCAGCCCAAAGGGCAAGTGCATGACCATCACCAGTGTATTCCCATGAACCCGAACAAACGGACCAACATCGAGTAATTCCACCGGTTGCCAGAATAACAGATTTGCCAGAGAAGGCATGGATGTCACCGTCAACACGGGTATAGGCAACGCACCCGGTGACTCTATCACCTTCTTTGAGAAGGTGTCGAACAGTATACTCCATAAAAATATCAATGCCCTCATGGATGCCTCTTTCTTGGAGTGTGCGGATCAGTTCCAAACCAGTAGCATCGCCGACGTGAGCAAGTCGAGGGAATGTGTGTCCCCCGAAATTTCGTTGATTGATTTTGTTTTCAGGAGTTCGGTCAAATACGGCGCCCCATTGTTCGAGTTCACGAACACGGTCAGGTGCTTCTTTGGCATGGAATTCAGCCATTCGCCAGTCAGCAAGCCATTTACTTCCCTTCATAGTGTCGTGGAAGTGTACCTTCCAGCCATCTCGAGGGTCTGCATTTTGTAGAGCAGCAGCACAACCACCTTCGGCCATAACCGTGTGTGCTTTGCCAAGCAAAGATTTGGTAATAATTGCAGTTTTCGCACCACTTCGAGCCGCTTCAATAGCAGCACGTAGGCCAGCACCACCTGCTCCGATAACAATAACGTCATATTCGTGTTTTGTATATTCTTCAGTCATCATCATCACCTCAAATCACAAACAGCGCCATATCGCTCAAATACCCTTCACATACAGCTAAGACCCAAAGGTCACCTAGAAATACAAATGTTAGGGATGTCCAGAACCAGAATCCATGGGAACGATTCAGGATACTGATGCGTCCAAACAATTTACCTCGGATTTTACTGATGCCGGTCGTCCACCGGTCTAAGGCACCACCGGCAAGGTGGCGAAGAGCGTGGCACGAGGTGACATACATGGTCAAGAGAAATGCTTCAACGCCCATTACCAATGTTCCAATAGACATTCCATAGCCGTCAGTGAAGTGGAGAGTGTGGGTTACATCCCACCATTTAATGGCGAGAATAATCATGGCAGCATAGAGGAAATAGCGATGCAGATTGTTAACGAGGAACAATCTCTTTTCACCCTTGTAACCGAGTTTCTTGTTAATCTCAGGTTCGTCGACCCAGCAAGCAGTAGGACTTGCAAAGAAAGTTCGGTAGTAGACCCTGCGCATGTAATAGCAGGTTCCACGGAATCCAAAAGGTATCCAAAGGACCAATACCGCTGCATTGACCCATGTTGGATGGTTCCATTCATTGAGCCCAAACAAATTCCATTCGAGGACGTTTGGAGAGAAGATTGGTGACATTACAGTACTGCCATCAAGCCCGTATGAAATTGATTCGGGGTAGAGGAAAAGTCGCCATGCAGTATAGAGCATAGCGGCCGTTAACCCGAGTGCCATGGCTATCGGTTGCTTAAGCCAGTTATCGATTCGATTTGTACGTCCCAGTCCGTTAAGAACTGGAAGTTTTATCCCTTCACCCATGGATTTCACCAGCAACCGTACTGGCTGCTATTAATGTCGAACCGACCAAGGTCTTTGAGGTTCACGCTTCAACCACCTGTTGTTGGAAAAAAGAGAAACCATCATCAAATACGGTTTCATTGGCCCAATAGGTTTTCGATTGCCACGCCATAACGCCATTTTCTGCAATGAGTTGGAGAGTCGGTGTTCCAGGATTTCCATAGGCGGAATAAACCGTTGCTCCTGTGCTTTCGCCTGTTACTAAATCATAGGCTTGAGTTTCTTCAGTAGGTATCACGATTTTCCATGGAGTATAATGGGATGAATTATTGGCTGTACCAAAAACATTATTCAATTCATCCTTGGATTCAAATTCCGCCCATCGGTGTACACTAATCATGGTTATATTGGAATCATTGAACATGCCTGAGTCTACTTTTTCTCGAATCATATCCGTCCAATCATGGCAACCACTACATCCAGCTCCGATCCAGAGTAGCATGACAGGTCCATTGGCAAGTTCATCTTTCAAGTCAAATTGAATTGCTCCATCTTCAGCCCTGTTCAGAGTTTCAGATTTGAAGGTCAACTCAAATGGGAGAGGCTTTGCCTCTGGAGTATTTTCTGATTCAGTATTTCGAGATTCGATGCATCCAGGTGTTAGGAGAACGACCGTGACCAATGTCAAAAGGAGTTCACGCAGCATTTCCGTCACCATGGGCAATGGTTTTTGCTTGAACCGGAACAGAATTTTGCTTCTTCACTTTCGGACGCTTTACATCTGTGAACCATGAATCAACACCGTTCCAATCTGCATGAATTCCGAGGTCTGCAAGTAAAAGTTTACTGCTGATACGAGCACTTTCAAAAATAGTTGGCAAACCGCTACCAGGGTGAGTTCCTCCACCAACGATATACAGATTCTTTGCTTCTTCAAAGCGATTGTTTGGACGTCGCCAAAGCATTTGCTTGAGGTCATGTGTTAGGTTGAATACCGCACCTCGATAAATATCGGATGCACCCCAATCATCAGGCGTCATGATGGTTTCAGAAACAATGTGGTCAGCGATATCATCGTAGCCAAGTTTAGCGAGTTGCTTAATGATTAATTCACGGTAATCGTCTTTTATATCGTCCCATACAATTGATTCATGCGTATTTGGAACTGGTACAAGAACATAGACTGTAGAATGGCCTTCTGGTGCAAGACTATCATCGGTGATGCTGGCGTTTTGAACATAAAATGAAGGATCGTCCCAAGTCAAACGGTGCTTGGTGATGTCTGCGAGGTTTTGTTCATAGGAAGTTGATGCGTAAATTTGGTGATGGTGCAAATCATATTGCTTATCAACACCCAAGTAGAGCATGAAGGTTGAACACGAGTATCCTTTCTTCTCGAGTTTTTTATTCGACCATTTCTTTCTCTTTTCATCTGGGACAAGCGTAGTCATTGCATGAGCAAAATCAGCATTCATCACAACTTTGTCAACGAGAATCTCTTCTCCTTCGATGCGAACTCCAACGACGGTTTTCCCTTCATAAATCAACGATTTAACAGGAGTGTTACAACGGATGTTAACTCCCATTTCTTCTGCAATTTCACCCATACGGGCAGTAATACTTCCAAGCCCGCCTTTTGCATGGAATATTCCATGTTCATATTCTAAGAACGCAAGTATGGTAAACAGAGAAGGCGCATGGAATGGGCTCATTCCAAGATACTTGGTTTGGAATGACATAGCCAAACGAACACGTTCATCGTCGAAGTGTTTGCTAAGGTCACTTGCAACACTGGACCAAGGTTTCAGAACAGTTGCAACACGAATTGCCCGCTTCGATAAAACATCAAGTGGACTGGTCCAAGGTGTCTGTAAGCATTGTTTCGAAAGTTCAAGTTTCTTACGGTTTTGAGTTACGTACTTTTTGAATCCGTTTGCGTTCTTTTCCCCAGCCAATTCATGAATGCGTTGAGTCATTGCTTCAAGATCACTTGTAGCATCAATGTGTCCGCCCGCTCCGAATACCAGGCGATACATTGGGTCGAGCGGCATCAAGCCGAGCTCTTTGTGAGCATCACGGCCTATAGCTTGGAAAATCTGTTCAATAACTTCTGGGTAATGGAAAAAGGTAGGTCCACGGTCAAATGTATATCCGTCTTTATGGATAAGTTTAGTTCGACCACCGACTTTCTCTTCTTTTTCAAGAATAGTCACATCGACGCCAGAATGGGCGAGCAGTAGGGCGCTAGCAAGCCCTCCAGGTCCGGAACCTACAATCACTGCTGTCGGCTTATTTGCTTCTGTCATGGCGTCCACTCCTCGGGTGACCATATAAAAGACCGTTTGTATCCCTATTTCCGTAGTAATAAATTGGTATCACTTGAGTTAATTTCATTTACTTATCATCATTCATAAGAGTATTAAGTCACCCCATAGTGGACTAGACACAGCCTTAGGTTGATGGTGATATTATGGCCGATTGGAGTTCAAAAAACCCATACCAAACTCAAATTACTGAGAATTATGTCCTTAACGGTGCCGGTTCACGTAAAGAAACTCGCCACATTGTCTTCGCACTTGGTGATTCGGGCTTAGACTACAAGGTCGGTGACGCACTTGGAATTGTGTCGGAAAACCCCCCTCACATTGTCGAAGAATTAATCGAAGTTCAAGGTTGGAACCGAGATCAAAAAGTTGAGACTCACAATGGTGAACGTGACCTCTACACTGCTCTCAAAAAAGATTTTGAAGTCCACATGGCCAATAAGAAATTTGTTCAATCTCTTGCTGGAAAAGTTGTTTCTTCGGGAATGAAGATTTCATTGAAAATCGTGGCACGAAGTCGTTCTGATGACGATTGGCAATCTTCAGAATCTTCATCTCTACCTCCTGGTCTTGCATCAAGTAAGCCATCTGATGACCCTGCAGCAAAGGTCGAAGCTCTTCTTGGCGATGAAAAGGCAGTCGTCGATTATCTATGGACTCGTGATTATGTCGACATCATGCGTGAATTTGGCGCCAAGTATTCCCCCGAAGAGTTCTTTGAATTAGCATCACGACTCAAACCACGTTTGTATTCAATTGCTTCATCTCATGACGCCCACCCTGGCTTCGTTGAATTGACCGTCGGTATCGTTCGTTTCGAGTATCACAATCGAGCCCGTGGCGGATTGTGTACACAATACATGGCTGATGAAATTAAGACGAATGGCCAACCGATTGGCGTTTTTATGTCACCAACGAAGTCATTCATTCTCCCAGAGGACAAAGATGTCGATATTATCATGGTTGGCCCTGGGACTGGAATCGCTCCATTCCGTGCATTCATGGAGCAGCGTATCTTTGATGGTGGCAAAGGTAAGAACTGGCTCTTCTTTGGTGACCAATCGTCAAAAACCGAATTCTACTACCAAGAACAAATCGAAGGATGGATGGATTCAGGTAGTCTGTATCGATTTACGACTGCATGGTCTCGAGACCAAGAAAAGAAAATCTATGTTCAACACCGTCTCAAAGAACACGGTGAAGAGATTTGGCAATGGTTCGAAAACGGCGCATACTTCTACATTTGTGGCGATAAAACCTACATGGCAAAGGACGTTCACCGAGCATTGATTGAAATTGCGATGGAACACGGTGGAATGTCTGAAGATGATGCGACTCACTTCATTGGAACAACAATGATGCGGGAAGAGAAGCGTTACTTGCGTGACGTCTACTGATTCTTTGCTTTACTAAAATAAAAAAGGCCCCCATTCCCTCCGAAGAAGGAACAGGGGCGGCTTCCCAAATCATTCAGATTTGGTGTAAACTCAAAGAGAAACTTGGTTTCACTCTGCGCTTGTATCTTCGGATTCGCCGGAGATCATTTCGTCAATCTTAACACCGACTAAGGCACCAATACCAACAAAGAGACCGTTGAAAATCCAGTTGACAACAGTATCAACAATACCTTCACCAGCACTTGCAAGAGATGCTCCCATTTCATGAGCACCAGTGAGCGCCATAGCGCCGCCAAGAGCCATCAAACCGAAAGCAGAAGCCCACTCCGATTCACATCGAGTGTGGATTTGCCACCAAACAGCACCTGCGGCAATCATTCCGAGGACGCCCCAGAGATTGTCAGCAATATCGGGGATCCACATTTCTGTTGCAGCCCAACCGGTTTCAATTTCGCCAGCTTCAGTAGCAAGAACGATTGCGAGCAATGCTCCAATCGCTTGCATAACCAAACGCATACCGTTTGCCATCCAATTCCCTTCAGTGTCAGTTAGGTCGCCTGTCATCATGTGACTCCAGGTTACAACTGGTAGTATGTGAGCACCGTTAAAGGCCATCCAAGCAACTGCTAATGCTACAGCGCCAGTCAATGTACCTAATCCCATACCAAAAACTACCCAAGAAAGCATAAATGCTCCTCCGATTTCAGCCATATTTTCTTTCATATTCATTTCCATATTTTTTTCCCCTCCTAAGAGTTAACATGTTATCTTTTTTACATAGTATATAACTCGCGGGGAGAGGTAAAGTGCGAAAAATGTGTTTTTTAGGGGCTTCCACCTTGAGCGGTGTTGCTGGGAACACCTAGTTTCCTCATCAAATTGACTCTCGAATCGAAAGTAGAGTTTTGCTCTTTCGCCCTACACAAGTCCTTCTACTGGCAATGGTACACTGGTTACGGGAATGCCTTGTTCGATTGCTCGTTCTTCCATTCGTTTTGTCCAAATCGAGTTTGGTCCTGGGAAAGAGAGCATGTGCGTTGCTCGTGCGAGCATAGTCCGAGCTAAAGTCGCTACCGCTTCGGGACGCCCAGAATCATGTGCAGAATGAGGCCGAGGTGCAGTCCAAGCCTCGCTAAATACGGCAAGTTGGATGTTGTTGTTATCAGCCCATCGTTCAGCGAGATAGTCGACACCACTCGCTCCTCCAAGTATGATGAGATCCGGATAACTATTGGCTTCGACCCATTGCTCAAGTTGTTCTTCTAACCAGGCATAGTCGTAAAATTTAGAATTGCCGCAAATGATTAAATTCACAATCCTTCCATCTTTATTCAAATCAATTCCTGCTAATCGGTCGAGGGCCTCTGCTCCGGTCTGGGGTTTGCGCGTCATGTTCTTTCATCGCTGTCATGTGATATTAAACTTGCGTGTTTTTTCTAGAAAAAGAACGAAAAACGCACATCTTCTACCGCTTTATGTAAAAAAAAACCGAAATATTAAGAATTCCGAGAAGAAGAATGGGTTTCGAAAATGCCATTTTCTACGATTCTTGACCGTTGGCATCATAGAGTAATTACTCTTCGACTCAAATATGGCATTCAAGCGTGTCCTCATTGCGAACCGTGGTGAAATTGCTCTACGAATACTTCGCACCCTACGTGACATGGGTATTGAGGCGGCTATTATCCACGGTCGAGAAGACCGATTATCACTTCCAGTACGATTTGCAGACGTTGCTTATGCAAACTACAAGCAAAACCCATTGGATACGTATTTAGATATTGAATCAGTAATCCATGCAGCCAAAGAGATGGGTTGTGATGCAGTTCACCCTGGATACGGTTTTCTTGCCGAAAACGCAACATTTGTTCGACGGCTAAAGGAAGAAGGTATTACTTTCATTGGACCCTCTGCGGATGTCATTACTCTATTGGGCGATAAAATTGAAGCAAGGGCTGCGATGGAAGCAGCAGGACTGCCAACAGCAAAGGGTTCTTCTGAGTCCATTTCAGATGCGGCTGTCGCATCAGCATTGGCCGAGGATATTGGTTACCCTGTGATCATTAAAGCCGCTGCTGGTGGTGGAGGAATCGGTATGCAAATTGTGGAAGAATCCAGCGAATTTGAAAATGCTTTGAAACTCTGTCAATCCCGTGCCCGTTCGGCTTTTGGTGATGAGAGAGTCTTCGTTGAGAAGTATATTCAAGGTGCGCAACATATCGAATTTCAAGTTCTCGGAGATGGCAAAAAGGCCATACACTTTGGCGAACGGTTTTGTTCTATCCAACGCCGTCACCAAAAGTTGGTTGAAGAAGGTCCTTGGCTTAGCGACGAAAAGCGAGAAGAAATCGGTGCATTGGTCTGCAAGGGTGCCGAATCAGTGGGGTACAAGGGTTTAGCAACGTTTGAATTTTTGCGCGATGCCAATGGCGATTTCTACTTTCTTGAGGTGAATCCTCGTGTACAGGTAGAACACACTGTGACTGAGTTAATCACTGGTTACAATTTAGTCGAACTTGGTATCCGAGTGGCTCAAGGAGAACCTCTTCCTCTTGAACAAAAGGATATCGTTTTACGAGGCCATGCCATTCAATGCCGTCTCAATGCTGAAGATCCTCGGAACTTCATACCAAGCCCTGGCCGATTATGGGAATGTCACTTTCCTTCAGGGTATGGTGTTCGTGTCGATACACATGCTTATCCAGGGTATGAAATGCCTGGCTGCTTTGATTCTCTGCTTGCCAAGTTATTGGTCTGGGGTAAAGACCGTGAGGATGCAGTGAAGCGTATGCGGACCGCTTTGGATGAAACAACAATCTCCGGAGTTGAACATTTGGTTCCACTTCATCGCCGAATAATGGATGAAGCAGATTTCCTTCAAAGAGATATCACTATTCAATATATTGACATGCACCAAGAATTACTTGGTTGAGCACTTTGATGAAACGAAAGGGACAAGTATCGTTTTCCACTGGGCCCACTATGGATGTCTTAATCGTTGGAAGTATTGCTTACGACAGTGTTGCTTCTCCAATTGGCAACGTGCAAGATGCTCTCGGTGGTTCAGCAACTTATGCAGGTCTTGCATGCTCATTTCATGCCAAGCGCCTCTCGCTGGAACAGGTAGGGCTTGTGGGTGTCGTAGGCGAAGACTTTGCTGAGAAAGACCGAACTCTCTTAGCTGATTGTGGTTTAGACCTAAGCGGTATTGAAACGGCAGAAGGTGAGACATTCAGATGGGCAGGTTCCTACCACGGTTCAATGGCAGAAGCACAAACTCATGAGACCCATCTCAATGTGTTTGAGCACTTCGAACCAAAGGTGCCTGCATCTCATCAATCACCTCAAATTACATTCTGTGCTAATCTTCATCCTGCTCTGCAAGCCAGTGTACTTCAACAAGCGCCTCCGCAACGCCTTTCAATGCTTGATTCGATGAACTTGTGGATAAATATTGCTCGTGATTCATTGATTGAAGTCATGCAAAAAGTAGACCTCGTGATTATCAATGATGGCGAAGTTCGAATGTTGGCTGATGATGAGAACTTGATTCGTGCAGCTCGGAAAGTAATCGAAATGATTGGGGCTCAAACCCTCGTCATTAAACGCGGCGAACATGGTGTGATTGCGTTTCATGGCTCCGAGATTATCTCACTACCAGCCTTCCCAACTGAGAAAGTAGTGGACCCGACTGGATGCGGAGATACCTTCGCCGGTTCGATTGCTGCTCACTTAGCATCAGGTTCTGGCCCCTTAACTCGAGACGAACTACGTCAAGCATTACTTGCTGCAACCGTAAGTGCAAGTTTTACCCTTGAGTCATTTGGTATCGAAGGCTTACATTCGATGACAGAAGAACGATTCAATCAGCGATTGTCACTGTTTGGGCAAATGCTCAGCTAATTTAGAGGTCGATTCGAGGAAGGCCTGCTTTACCAGCATGTTCTGCGTGGTGGGTTTTACTGTCTTTTAGTTCATCAAATGAGACATCTTCAAGCACAGGTGTGTATTCTTCAACTTCTTGCACTTCCTGTTCTAAAAAAGGGCGTCGTCGTTCCAGATGTGCAAGCATGTGTTGAATCTCCTTTTCTGGTAGATAGCCTCCACGGTTTATCGATAGATTATTAATTGACTCAATTGCTTCCGATTGATGATTCTCAGCCGAACGCTGGCGGAGTTCTTGGGTTGAAGATGAACCACTGTTCTGCAGATTCGTTGAACGACCATTGAGAACTCTATTTGCTAAATGAGATGCGCTTTCAAGTAATTGAGCTGCAGCAGGGGCAACTATTTCGCGAATTTTACTTGTCTGCCCTGACTGGCTACGTGCCTTCGGTCGTAGACGCGATTCTGAACGTTGTCCTGCTTTGGCCCGTAATCGACTGTTCACCTTACGGCCACGAGATTTATTTTGCGGGGGGAGTTCTGGAATTTCGGGGGTTTGGCGACGTGCCTTTTGAATGAGTGAAGTCTGTTCTTCAATTTCAATATTTGGAAGTACTGCATCCGGTGAACGGAACGCATCAAAATTCGAATGCGTTTCCATGTTGGTGGCAGAAGTCTGACCAGGGACATGGGCTCCTTCTTTGCCAACAAAACTCGGCAAATACATACTGGGTGTTTCAGTCGGCTGAGATGCTTGGTTTTCATAAGGCATATCGGTATGAGATGCCTGTGCGATTTGCTGATACGATGGCACCGGTGACGGGTGTGAATAAGCCGGATGTGGAGTGTGGAGTTGAGTCTCAAATGGTTGAGTGTGGGAGTGAGGTTGAGGTGTTTGATGATGTTGTGAAGATCCAATTGAGCCACGACGACTATGTGCATTTGCGATGCCTCTTTGGAAAAGTCCATGCTCTGTATTTGAGCGCTCGAACTCCTGTGTTCGTTGATTGTCATGGATTCGGTTCGCAACAGTCTGCTCCATTTCATCAAAGTCTAATTCGATACCGTTGCCCGTGACCATGTGCGAAAAGAGGGGATCAGGTCGTTCTTCCCCTTGGAACTCATCCGTTAGGAAAGATGCGATTGATGTTGATGAACTCAAATGAACTGGTTCAACAGGTACTTCTTGAAGATTCAATAGGGTCGTTCGAGGATATTCCAAATCTCTGTTTAAGATATCCAAACCGATTCTTGCTTCTTCAAGTCCCATTCCACTCTCGAGACGCTTGAGTAATGTTGACAATCGCATCAATGAAGCATCGTTACCGGTAATTGTGTGACAATCGCCAACATCTGTATCGAGTGTAAGTGTCGGTTTACGTGTTCCAAGCCAACCCAATATCATTGCACATCCGAGGAGCGCAGAAACTAACTGGAGTGTATCTGGTATCAGTATACGTTTAGCAGCGTAAATTAATCCACAACCAAAGAGTGCATATGAAAAAGGTACGAGTCGTGTATGGTGATGGTGGACTCGGGTTATGTTTGAGAGTCGTAAATGTAATCCTCGGCCGCGCCGAGTTTCGAGTGAAAGCATACGCTCATCAACAGAAGCGAGTACTTTCCCCGAACCTGCTAAGTGCAACGCTCTGAAAACCTCATGGTCTTCTGCACTTACAGGACCTTCGTCCTCATCATTAATGCGCATCCCAGCGCGTAAACCAATTGTGCTGGGTTATCAAACCACCGATTGTTCAGTGTATTTTGACGGCGATAATACTACTATTTTTTCTACGCCGAGTTGTCGTTAGCGAGAGTGAGAA
Source organism: Candidatus Poseidoniaceae archaeon (assembly GCA_028822955.1). GTDB lineage: Archaea > Thermoplasmatota > Poseidoniia > Poseidoniales > Poseidoniaceae > MGIIa-L1. The sequence continues at coordinate 421 of JAPKCL010000053.1, read as the reverse complement.
TAGCGTTTCCCATAATGCGTGGCTTTGAATCCAATTGAGCAATCAATGTTGCTTCAGGGTTTTCTCTGCGAATAAAGAGTGGTGCTTCCCAAACAACTTCCATTTCTTCTCCATTCACTGCACCTACTCTGCCGACGACAAATTGTAAATCGACGCTTGCGTGTACGATATCACCTTCAGCTAGGACTCGCTTTTGAAAAGGTGACCGGCTCAACTTCATCATTGAACGTTCATGAGCGATAACTGCCAGTGGAATACTGGTGTTCGTTTTCTTATCTTCAACCGCAGGTCGAACCAAAAGCGTTCCACTGCCTAAGTGATCTTCCTTGGCATTGCGTAGAGCAAGTCCAACTCTGTCGCCCGCTACAGCAGCGCCACTGGTGATTCCTATCGACCAACATTTTAACGTCAAAGGCATAGG
>JAPKCL010000161.1 GCA_028822955.1 Candidatus Poseidoniaceae archaeon | reverse complement strand
GGTTCGGTTGAGGCCAAGTATGGAACAAAGGTTGTTTCATCGCCAAGGAGTTGCTCAAGGGCAGATTGTGAACTCCACTCAGAATGGGTGATAGTCCAGTTCGCTGATACAGTCCAACGGTTATCTTTCTGATCGTATGCTTTGACTTTGACATCAAGTAGGTCATCAGCAGTAATATCAAATGATTCCCAAGTTGAAACGTTATTATCGACAAGGAGAATCAAAGAAACAATTGCCCCTTCTTGAACGGTAATGGTAATTTGAGAGTAAACGGTCTCATAATACGCTTGGATAACTTTGGCACCACGTGAAGTTGGTGTCCATATTGCAGGTGCCCCTTCCATCAATTGTCCATCTTGAATCTGAACCCAGTTTTCGCTTGGTAGAAGAACTGCCAATCGGTTTCCTCGGATATCAATACGAGTCGTGTTAATCCAAACATACTCATCAGCAGTAATCGAAGTTGTCGAGGCATCAAGTTCTAAACTCGCCATTTCACCATGGCCAACTGTGAGCATGAGAGAACCTGAAGCACCGGATGTTGAGGTGAGATTCAGATACCAAACTCCAACTTGGTCTGGGAAGTATTCATTTGAAGTTTCACTGTAGTTTCCGTTGGTCTTTGTCCATGTGAGGTCACCTGCTTCGGAAACATCTGCTATTTCATTACCAAATTGGTCGAATAATGTATGCGTGACTGCACACAGAATTCCTGCAGGAACGGTCCCTTGACAACCATCCAACTCAAAGTAGGTCGGAGCCCCAGTCTCAACCGTAATTGAAACAAGGGTCGTTTGAGTTGTACCTGTCAAATCGGCCCATGACACCTGAACGGTTTGAGTACCGCTCGCATATGGGATAAACAAGCCTTCAGTGAATACAGCCATACTGCCGTTACTTGGCAGATAGGAGATTGATTGTCCAGGGACGGTATTACCGCGTTGGTCAACAACATAGGCAGTAATTTGTAAAGTCTCATCTGCTGAAAGGGTAGTTGATTCTGGCAGAACGATTAACGTCAGTGGAGCACCTGGAGTAACCGATACGATTTCCGAAGTGCAAATTATTCCAAAGCATGCGGTGACGGTCTGTTGACCTGATGTATATGGCGTAAATACTCCGGCCTGAGAAATACTTCCATTGCTCGCACTCCAGATAATTGGTGCGTTTATGGGTAGCGTCAAATGGTCAAAGGCGACATAAGAAAAGGTCACTGAAGTATCTGCATCTGTTGTTGGAGCGGTGGGAGTTAGATTAATCGAAGTTACATTGCTGTGGTTCAATAAAATCTGTGGGCGGTATTCCGGTAAGAGGTTTTCACTGGATACAAAGTTTGCAAGTAAACTGCCTCGGTTTGGAGTTGCGAGAATAATCCAGGCATTGTTATTATCGATTAACATTCCATCAACGCCAATCTCAAACCAAATCCATCGCTTATCACTCATATCATTTTCAACAAAGGTCGAAATTGGTGTTGCATCATAATCAACACCAGCTTGCATACCAGGTGCGCCCCAAGTGCCCGTTGAAGCACTCGAAGAGGCATTCCAAGTGGATGACGATTGAGCCCATTGTCCATTGAGAACTCGGTGAACACTGAATGTCATTTCATTTGCTCCACCCGTAGCGATCCATGAATCGAGATAAAGTCCAAGACTCGCAGAATGAATATTTGCATAGGCTGGAAGTGGGACTTGACCGTTATCTAATGCAAGAGTAAAACGGGACTCCATTCCAGCATTCGCTCCCGAATAGGTTCCTAATTCTACGAGAGCCGCATCTCCGAAATTCGTAGAAGGAGATGCTTCGTTGAGGTGAGTATCACGGATATTGGTGTGCCCGTATTGAATCACCTCATTACCGGTTTGGAACGTGTAGGTATAGGTCAAATCATTGTTATCGGTATGGTGTGGGTTTCCAATAGCAAAACTCCAACGTGAAGAAGAAGGTCCTGGAATCGATTGGTTAACTCCTTGTACCCACCATGTAAACACCTCTCCTGTCGTGAGAGAGTCTGCAAATCGGAAGGTCGTTCCACTGATTTCAGATGCATCCCAAGAGTTGTATTTGTAGACACCTGTTTCATTTGCAATCGTTACAACATATCCGCTTGCCCCTGTTACTGGTGACCATGAAAGAACTGGCTTGTCATTCGGTTGCAAAGTTGAGGCACTTAAATTGTACAGAACTTGACCGTCTTGAGGCGAAGTCAAAACCGGTTGAGCCGGAGGTTGAATGCCATTGACGTTGTCAACATACTGCAATACCAATCGTGGACGCAATGTTTCAGTACTCACTTCCGAAGAAGCGAAAGCATGGTTTGTCGCAGGCGTACCAACCGATTTCAATAAAACCGTCATGGTGAGGTTTCCATTCGCCACATTATCTTGAGCAAGACTGGTAAGGTCCCATTCGACCCACCCAGTGGCTGGAGAAAGCGTAAGCGTCGAGCGGGTGATCTCACTAGTTTGGCAAGCAACATTCGAATTCCAAGTTACTGAAGATTCTGAGAATGCCCCACAAGCATGAGCTGAAATGGTCGTAGAAGTTGTTCCAGTCACACCGGTTCGATACAATCCAAGGAGCATCGATGTAGGAGTCATGGCTGACGGCCAAGGCATTGAACTCAAGTCATATTCAAGATAAATTTGACTCTCGCCAGTACCAGATGAAGAAGTTCCAAGATTCAGTTGAGTTGATGAGCCGATATTACCAGTTGTGGAAGAAGAGACTTCAGCATCTGGCACTCGAGGAAGGAGTCCGGTTTGAGTGAATACTGAACCTCGACTGAGGGGCACAGTATAATTTCCGAACCCGTCGCCAAATCCTTGATCTGCTGGTATGCGGAACTTATTGACATTCGACCAGTGTCCGATTCGACCATCCTGGTCACCACGAACTCGCCAATATTGCCATTCATCGCCCTTTGAAGATTCTGTAAGGGTAATCGTAAGGTTGAGGGCATCCCAAGTCGTATTGGTAATGTTCCCTGCGGCTATTTCACCAGTATCTGCACATTCGAGGTCTTCAACCATTCGTGGATCGCTTGCACCACAAACAACCCATTGAGTTTGGTTGGTCGAAGAACTTGACCAATTGGTGCTGAACATATCAGCGCCGCTTGGCTTGGGGGCG
>JAPKCL010000052.1 GCA_028822955.1 Candidatus Poseidoniaceae archaeon | reverse complement strand
GTCAAGCTTCACCCGAAGAAATTGAAGTTATGAAAACATCAGGGCTCGAATGGAGTGCTGATGATGTTGAATACTCGACACGTGAACTAAGACGGAGTGTGCGATATATTTCTGAAGCGGCAGACCTCATGAGTCGTGAACATTTACTGTTGAATCTCGATTCACTGCCGCGTTGGGCAGGAATAGGCGGAGCCCCTAAACTTGAGAAATTAATTGCAAGTATTCTCGAAGAGGGTTACTGTGCTGCTCGATTGCCGGATTTAGAGCCGTTACTGGTTACAGATGCTCCGTTCGAAACGGTACTACAGCATGTGCGCAAGAATTCGCCTTTAACCAAATGAAGGGTCAATATCTTGGTCGGCTGTAAACGGTTGATTTTCAGGCCCCGGTAAGAGCGTCTGGGTATTTTCAATGACTTCTCGAACACTGTCTTCAATGTCTTGAGCATTTTCAAGCAATTCACTGAGAGGAATTTCAATACCTGTCAATTCAGCAACGGCTTCAACTGCTAAAGCAGCCGCTCGCGCATCTGGATACATTGGGCTCGCCTCTGCCAGTAAAGCTGTAACGTCAATTCCAAGACGGTCACCTTCTCCGAGAAGAAAGCCGGTAATGCCTGCAACAATGCCTTGCTGAATAGGTTCGATACCAGCACGGTGAAGGCGGTCTCGTGCAAGTTGGGACGAACCTACACCGAACAAATCACCCGATGACGCCTCTTTACTCGATTGGACCAATCCATCGATAATGATGAGTCGGTCAAAACCACCACGCGTGAACCATTCCAACACTGTTGATGCAAACATGATGTCTTGTTCATCTTTGAATTGTATTTCCGATGTGAATACGCCAATCCCATCGCCTTGATAGACGCGGACTGGGTGTTTTGGTACTTCATTGTGAATCAGGGCAACCGCTGGGAATGTAGCATTCAACACTGTACCAAGTTGTTTGAGTTTGAGCGTTTGAATGATGTGAGATGCAGCAATGACGCCGACCATGCCTGCAGTGGTAAATCCAGCAACAGCGACTCCACCCGTTGTTCGAGGGTCTGCACCGTCTTGCAGAACAAGCGAGTATCCTTTGAATTCGTGTTCCATGTAATGCCCCCTTGATTGGGCGTGATGACAGTCAATGAAAAGTTATGCGGTAGGGTCAATCTTCCCATACTGCCCAATCTTCCCAACCATCTTCACGATACCACCAAACGCCTTCTTCGTCTTCCCACCATTCAGTTCCTTCTTCATCGACGGTTATTCCATCGCCTTCAGACGCTGATTCTTCTGTTTCTGCTTCTACTTCTGCTTCCACTTCTTCAATCTCTTCTTCATGGGTGTCAAACTCTTCAATTTCGCCACGGCCATCGACTTCATCGAATAATGAAGGACGACGATCTTTAGGAGGTTCATTTCTCGATATCTCGTCATCTTCGACATTGATTTCGTCCATACTATTGCTTGGCTTAGAGATGATTTCTGTTTCATCCTCGCTTTCAAGTTCTTCGAACCAATCATCCTCATCTGGTCGAGGGCGTAACAAGACAAAGGCTGCACCAAGGGCGCCAAGAGCGATAACTGCGATGATTCCACCGACAAGTGCGCCTGAACCACCCTTGGTTTCTGTAGGGTCGGTATCAATTGGCTCGTCCACTTCTAATTGGGCGGCAAGTGTCCACTGGAGTTCTCCCTCGGTTGTGGCGGAAGGCGAAGACATGGCTGAGCAGCGACCTGTGCCGTCATCCATGCAAGTGAGTGTGAACGCATAACCGACTCCTTGTAGACCTGGGAACAATCCATCGGATGGACCGTTTCGTATTGGGGTAAACGTGAGAGCGAGGGTTTCGTTAGGGGTTAAGACAAAATCGTTCCGAAGAAGAATTACTGAGTGCTCAAAGGTGAGAGGAGGGGGTGTGGCCTGGGGGTTGGTCCAGTTGAAGCCAATTTGAACATCAAAGGGATTTGGGTTGGTTAGCGTACATGTAATCGGGACATCAGTCGAGTTTTCTTCCCAAGCATAAGTTGGTGCTTGACATGTAACTGAACCGGCAAGCGTCACATCTGGGAACGGTGGTTGATTCGTTTCATTTCCAGTCTCATTACCTGTTTCATTACCCGTTTCATTGCTCAACAGATTATGGAAAGTAAAGGTGAAAATTTCAGGAGTTGCTGAAAACCATGGTTGGTTGGCCGAAGGCGAAAAAGTAAGCTCACTGCCCGATGAAGCGTTTCCATTAAGTGTGATTTCACCGCCTTTGATTTCAGATGTTCCGGTGTCAGAAATATTACCTGTTGCATCCATTAATTGCCAGTCATATACGACGTTCGCAAGACGTATATTCTGAGATGGAAGCTCAGGAGTCACTGAGACGGCAACGGAGAAATGGTGATTCTCATCGAGTTCAACTGATTCCGAGGAGTCGGTGACTGTTGCGCGTAGAATTCCAATCCCGTTCAAAGTCGCTGTAGTCAGATCTGCTGGCTGGATTGTAGCACTTCCAAGTGTTCCATCGTATTCGGCTACGATTGAAACACTACCAATAAATTCGGAAAAGGTTGTTGACAATTCGGTCAAATCTTCAACTTGAACTGCGGACCATACTCCATTTTCATCTGTAGTGCCGGAAATTGTGTGGTCATAATCGAGAGCGAGGAAATGGAGAGTCAAATCTTGAGAAGGAATTCCTTCACCTGCGCTCGAAAGAGTGAGGTTCAGATTCAAAGAATCCAATGCACTTATTTCAAACCAACTTGTGTTTGAAAAGCCACTTGATGAGATTTCAAAAGTAAGTTCAGATGAACGGAGAGAATTGTTTTGCGGTTGAACTGGACCAAAGGATGAGAAGTTATTAGTAAAATTGCCATAGGAATCGTATGCAACCACGGCGACCCAGTAATTGGTTCGCTCAATCAAGGCATTCCCATTTCCGTCCACGGTAATATTCATTGTGATCTGATTGCTAAATGGCTCGAAAGTTGAAACTGAAGTCAACGATTGAAGCGAGGTTATTGCCTCGGTTTCAATGAACATTTTGTACTCGGATACCAAGTCCAATGAAGCGTTCCATGTCACATCAAGCGAATGACCTGTATCATTCGCTGTATCGGTAACAACAAGACCTTGAATTGGCATCGGGGGAGAAGGGAACGGTATGGTGACAGAGAGGCGTGCTGAAAGATTACTTGTGACTCCAAAGGAATGTAACGAACGAACAGCGTAATCGTAAGATTGACCAGAAGTGATGTTTGTATCGTCAGTAGAATTTAGATTTGAGGTAAAGACAGGGTTGTTGAGGTCAAAATTGCCACCCGCATTCACTTTGAAAATTTCGAACCCGAGGAGGTCTGTTCCGAAGTCAAAGTCGTCTTGCCATGAAAATGAAAGGAGGGCCGAAGAGAGAATGTCAAGAGTCAATACTGGGTCGGGCGGTAAAGCCAAATTAGGGGCGCCAGGGAGATAATCTGCATTGAGGTTTGAAGCGGATAAGAGTCCACTTTTTGTCGACAAGAAAGGTAGGGCGATGCTGATTGTGCCAGTTCCGGCGGTTTGAAGTTGGTTGATAATATTGGTAAGGTTACCACCTGCAGCGGGATTGTTTTCAACAATAAAGTCAATGTCATATCCAATATCCATATTTGAGAGGTTGAAGGTACCAGTCCCAGAATTGGTGAAATCATAGGTGATTTGATTCATTTTGATATCGTAATCATGAAGCGTGAAAATTAGAGAGGTAGTCAATGGAAGAAGAAGAGTAGTTATTTTTCCAAGAGGATCCTCAAATTGCAGTGGAGGCGTACCATACTGCCCATCTCCTGCATACCCATATGCGAATAAATCATTCTGGCCGTCTTGGTCGATATCCATGCTAACTGTATTCCATGAACCAATAAACAAGCCGAAGAGGTTCCCTTCTCCAGCAGAAACAATATGCTCGGATAGGCCATCGGCATTCATGTCAACATATTTCGAATTCGTAGGACATGACCATGGTTCAAGAATTGTTTGAGTTGATGTAATTGAAGTCGTTGTAATATTGTAAAGCGTGATGTTTCCCTCCACAGTTTGGGAGTTCCCATCACCTGATATGAGTTGTGGGACAAGGAGAGATACGGCACCATCGCCGTCGTGGTCTGCGATTGTAGCATTGGTTAAAATCAAAGATGAAATGACGCTGGTTGTCGCCCAAGTAGACCCCGTATTTTCAGCGAGAACATAGCCTTGCATTGTTGAGGAAAGAAAGTCAATGTCTCCATCTTGATCGATATCAGCACCAATCATTCCGGGTTCCATTCCATCGAATGTGTCTGCTTCGACTGCCAATGCATTGGCTGCCCATCGAACATGACTTGTGTGACTGGAGCTGTCGGACACTAATGCTGAAAATTCTCCCTGTGAACCGTTGAAGTATCCCGCATAAAGAGTTGTAAGTTGGGCAGGTACAATTGAACCATTGCCGTAAATCGTCAAAGTTATATTGTCATCAAAATTGCTGTTCTTATCATTATATGCCCGCAGAGAGACAGTTCCACCTTCATGAATAGAGAGAATGTCTGCGTATCCATCGCCATTGATATCGCCTGCGCTGGCAGTGATTAAATCGGCCGATAATAAAACCGAAACGGCTGCACCTAGAGTCCCATTAGCGGGATTGGTTTGGTGGAAACAGACCCGGTTATCATCGGGAGCGATTGAAAGTACATCACTGAAATTATCACCATTTACATCGGCAAGTACGATATCCCCTTCAGCACCGCATGTGGCGACCCAAGAAGAAGAAGTAATTCCGGTGGATGAGGTCCAGTCAAGGGTAGACAGAGCAGGCCCCGATTGAAGATTGACATGGGCTTTGACAACGATTTCATCTCGAGTGTCGTTATCAAGGTCTCCTGATTCATAGGCCAGGATATTATCGATTGGAATGAGTCCTGCAGCCACATCAGAAGTAAAGGTCGCGTTCAATGTTCCACTTTTAATGAGAGAATTATGTGGTAAAAGAAATGGAATCGATTGAGATGAACCGGTTGAAAAAATAGATTGTGATGACATGTTATTTAAAAATGTATTTTGATGGCCTAAATCGCCAAATCCTTGTTCATTAAACGCCCACTCATTGACTCCATCTTGCCCGATGTCCAAAGATACTTGGCCGGGAGAGTCTACACCGTCTCTCGCATTAATAGCGAATTGTCCAGATTGAAACGTCACGTTTCGGGGAACATCGATGGTATAATTTGTATCAAGATGATTGGCGGTAAGAGAAAGAGAGAACGATGCTGAATTACCCGAAAAGAGATTGATTGTGCCGCCTTGGCCGTTTGCACTGGCAAGGAAAAGAGTGCTGGATTGAGAAAAAATCAGTAATGAGAGCACGAGTAGTGTCGGAATTCGGCGTTGATTCATTCTTCTGGCCTCTTGCAGAGAGCGGCATAAAGCCCCTTACTGAATTGGAGCAAACGGTTTGGGTTTTCAAGCCTTTCTTCAAATACCCCGTAATAGGGCTGGAAGCGTAGTCTGTAGAGGGTTTAAGAAGAACGGAGGGATGCAGCAACTACAAGAGGTGCTATCTTGGACAGAACGGTTAAAGTTTCAATAACCGCTGGTGATGTCGAAATCGACCTCGATGGGTCGTCTGCAGAACTCGAAGAGATGCTTTCTTTACTCCGTCAAGACGATTCATGGGGTCTCATGATTGACCGTTTGAAGGTTGCTCGAAACGCAGCAATGAAAGCCGCTATAGCCGCTGCAAAAGCATCGGGTTTACCTGAACGTGGCTCGGCATTCCATACACTCGTTGAAACCTGTTCTTTGAAACGAAAGCCCGACCAAGTACTTGGCGCAATACATTACCTTCGCGAAGTCGAAGGAGTCACCGATAGCCCACCTCGCGTGATAAATCAACTGTTTGAAGACGCAGGAATGGAATCTCCTGGAAATTTATCGCTTTACCTCAATCGGTTGCGAGAAAGGAAATTTTTGATTATTCCGGATGGAAATGAAGACAAAAACCGATTTGCAGTTTTGAGTGGAGAAGGACGCTCACATTTGGACAAACGCTCAACAAATTGAGGAATGAACATGGTGATGTCAGGGGGTGGTGATGGTGACCCCCGAGAAACAAGTGATGAGGAATCAATACCGTTGGACTGGTCTTTCCAAAATCACAGTGATGTAATTCTACGCAAAGGACGACACGCAGGTTCGACGTTCCGCCGAGCTATTCTCGATAATGCTGATTTTACAGAAGGTGATTTTTCGAATTCAGATTTTAGAAAAGCTTCCATGTATCAGATCGACTTGATGAAGTCAGCCTTCGATGGTTCAGATTTCCGAAATGCTGACCTTCGAAAAGCAAGATTGAATTTGTCGAACTTTAGAAACTGCCAATTTGCTGGAGCGGACCTTCGCGGTATTCGCGGACGATACGCTATTTGGCAAGGCAGTGATTGGTGGAATGCTATTATCGATGATGATCTAAGAAAAGCACTCTCGAAAAAATGGCCGCAACCAAGTTCGTGATAAATCATTCTTCATTATCCGTTTTCAAAACCACTCGGTTTTCAGGATAAAGGGCAAGTCGTGCACGTGCATTGATCAATGGCAGGGCTGCTAAACCTATGCACATGGCCATGCATACTCCGCAAAGATAGGTTGTAATCTCATAGGTGAGCAATAAAACGCCAACCAAATGGGTATCTGCCGCCCCTTTGACCAGAAGACTGCCTGAAATGCCAGACACCATGCCGAGTGTTGCGCCTCCAACTGCTAATTTTGCACCTGCGCCATTGAGGGAGAGCAACATGATTCCACCAATCAAAAGCATGACGCCGGCTAAACCCAATCCATAACCACGAAGAGCATACCCCCCGGATTCTCTTGCAGCATCGTGGAACTTCTGGTATTGTTCTACAGAGATATCCTCTGTTCCGTCTCCTTGACTGTTTGGTGTGGATAAAATCAAATCAACTTCTTCATCCGAAAGGTCTTCTGCTTGATGGAGTGAAATATCACCATAAGCAAGACCAAACAGCAAAAGCGCACTCAGAAGAAGGAGTACTCCAATTGACTTTGGCCCTTTACTGTCCGGCTGAATCGCGAAGACATGTGGTGGTATTTCAGATTCTGGCTGGTTTTCATCCATCCTCATTGAAAACCCAAGTTCGACGTCTGAATCGCTCATACTGATGCCTCTTTTTTGTGATTGAGTAAGCCTGCTCGAAGGTCATCGGGAATGTCTTTTGATTCTAATGAATCCATATCAACACAAACGGTCACTTGAGAAGATGACCAGAGTAATTCTTGTTTTTGATTATGAAACTCATATGCCCATGTGCACGAAGTTGTCCCCACTTGAGTGAGCCAAATTGTTGCATGGACCGTATCCCCATACCGGAGCGGTGCAATGAAATCAGTTTCTATGTGAACCACTGGGAAGCCAATTCTTCGCTCACCGATCATTTCAGGATAACTTATCCCACACATTGGCTCCCAGCATTCCTCGAAAAACCGATGGGCAAGATCGTAGATTCTTGGGAAGTAAGCAATGTTGGCATTATCCAACATCGGGTAATCGACTCGACGTGTGAGCTGAACCGCCATAGTTGTACCACATGCCCAGTGATGATGAAGGCTTGTATTCACAGAGATTAAAAGTTGCAAAAGGCAACCCGTTGCGCTTATATCCAATCGGTTAGTGGGGCGACTACAAGGCCCTATAGTGTAGCTTGGATATCACGCCGGCTTGCGGAGCCAGCAACCCGTGTTCGAATCGCGGTGGGGCCGCTCTTGTCCCTTTGTGGTGCAGCCGCTGTCTATGATTGAATTTTCCAATCGTGCATTTCCCAATTCTTTTCTTGTGCAAATTGCTTGAAAGCCCCTTTAGAATTAATCGCTACTGGATGCCCTGTGATTCGCATAAACCATGAATCCGCCATTGTGTTTCCATAGCCATAACATTCTGCGAGGTCGTGTCCATTTTCTTGAGCATCTGATTGGACAATCGGTACTTTCCCCTTTCGCCGAGGGACGGACCAGCCGCGTTCAGAGCCACTGAGTATACCTGTTCGGTTTGTAGGACCGCAGCCATAAACAGTGTCCATTCCAAGTACCTCCCCCATAGCTTCAGCCATTGGAGAAATCGTCGCCGTAACCAAGACTAAGCGATGACCTTGGCCACGGTGCCATTCAATTTTGTCTCGTGCTTGAGGGGTGATTCTATGAACGAGTTTTTGCTCGGCGATTTCTTTGGAAAGTTTCTCTAAGGTATCCCAAGAAGCGAGTGAGAAATGCCCTCGGTTACGTGCTGCATCATAGGGGGCTCGTAAACGTAAGAGGTTCGTGATGAAACCTACGAACCATGCTGCTGCTCCATACGGTATACGCCATGGTCGCTTTTTTCCAAGTATAGCCGTTAACGTTTTTTCGCTTGAAGCATCCAAAAGGGTGCCGTCAAGGTCAAAGTACGCTGCAATACCTTCCCGCATAGTTTCTCCTCATGTCTCAATGTACATGAGGCTCGCCCTCTCAGATTACTTGATTTCAATGTTTTTTAGGCACTTCGGAACAACCTGCTTCGCCATAGACTCGTCGTCCCGCAGTATGGTCCTGCCACCATACGAGGTATTGTGCAAGATGCCGCGGAATGAAAAACCCAACTTTACGGGGTGTAAGTCCGTGGTTTCGCATTGCACGATCATTGCTTAAATTGGCAACAATCGATTGTGCTGAACATCCAGGGTTGGCGCCGACAAAAGTGAGAATTTCTAATTTCAATCGTTCAAACCTTGCTTGCTTCTGGGAACCTATTCCTTTTCGTCTTGGTGACATAATTTGTAAAACTCTGTTAACCCATATCAAAGAAACTGTGGGGGTCCCATTCGCGCTAAGGGTCGAGAAAATCACTCAAAGGAGACGTTGAGGGTGGTTTTCCAGTTTGCGGTTGCCAATTTCTTAGCCTTGCCATCTGCAATAATTGGGTGGATATCTTTGAGACGCCCGTGCATGCCTTGCACTTGGAATTTAACTCGTAATTCAGCGGCTTGGTCTCGAACCACAGCTTCCATTTGCGCATCGTCTAATTCGACCGAAGCGAGTTTTGAACCATCAGAATGACTGGTGATTGTGAAGGTAGTTCCCGATACCGAAAGTGATGGTCGGAAGTCCATATCGTTTGGATGTTCCATCCAAACTGAAACATCAACGGAGAGGGAATCGCGAATATTGAGTCGGTTAATTTCTACAGTATCGACCATGGCAACCAACTTATCCCAAGTGCTCCCGCTTCATACATGTTCCCATCGACCAAAGTGGTCACTCATAAGCAATTTCAGTGAGTTTTGGAATGAGGACGGTGACCGTAACGGTCAATGTCCAATCGTTCCCAGGGTCTGGGTCTGGGGTGCCTTCAAACAAAGGGTCGGGATCTGCTTGTTGTGCCGAAACTGACCAAATCCATGTACCTTGACCTGACCGAGTGCCCGAAGCAGTGAGAAGTTGTTGCAGTAATGCTTCCTCGGAATCTGAATCATAGATGCCGTCTTCCCCGTCTGGATTCATATTGTCTGCTGACAAAGAGGCGGATGTTGATTCATTAGCAGTGATATTCCCTCCTCCGGTTTGAGCAGACTCTTCATAGCCATCGTCGACGATATAAATGGATAAAGTGAAATTATCTTGTGGGGCAAGGACATCTTGCCGCAATTCAAGCACTCCGAGGAAATCTGTCACCCGCCCATCTTCGCCAGGAGTGATGTTACCTTCCCATTGTTGCCCTTGGTCAAGGTATTCATCCCATGAATATTCGATTTCTTTCGTTTCCCAAGTGACCTCATAGCGTCGTGAGTTAATCTCGAGTGTGAACAATTCTTTCACCATGGCGTCTGCAGAATCAGTAACGGTTAGGCTTCCTTGAATCGTTCCTGAACGGTTGGTAGGTAACAAAACCGTTGAGTCTGTGGAGTCGATATCGTTTCTCATATCGCCGTCGCCATCAGAATCTTCTCCCCAATCCAAATCCCATTCAAATTCCAATTGGTCGCCTTCTGGGTCGATGCTGTTACTCGCATCCAAGCGCACAGAGTCGCCTGACCGAATAGAGTCGGGATAGGTGAGATTGAGTTGGGGCGCCCCGTTGACATTGATCAACGCCGTGGCTTTGTCTTCACCGCCTTGGTCGTTGATGACTGTTAATTCAACAATGAAAATTCCAAAAGTGGCATATCGGTGAGAGGTAAATCCTGTCGTCGTATCTGCAGTTTGACCGTCTCCAAAATCCCAAAGAAATTCGGTGATTACGCCTTCAATTGGTTCAGAGTCACGGGCGTCAAAGGTAACGGTTTCACCTTCTTGAATGAGAAGTGGGTATGCTGCGAGGTTAGCCCTCGGGTCAACGGTAAAATCCAATGCACCGGTGCATCCTGCAACAAAACTTGAGCAAACAAGTAGCCCAACCATGAGCAAAGAACGAACGGTTCGCTCACTCATTATTTGCCACATGAAATTATGCTGAATGCTCTCCCTATCTAATGCTTGGGGGGGTATTTTCATTTTATCCGGCATTCGAAATGTATGGGGTAAATGCCAAATGTTTAGAATTCAATTTCTTCTGGAAGGTCTCCAACAAGAGTAGCAGATTCAAGATGGTCTCCCATCTCTTCAACCGATTGATGTTCGACAGTGTTCAATTCTGAATAATCTTGGAGTTGCTCATCGGGTGACAGTAAATCCGAGAGTTCTACTTCTCCCGCATCATAAGCGGGTGCTGCTGTTGGAGTAGGTTCAGCCTTTATTTTCTCAACATGAGATTCTAATTCATTCATTGCATCATCGATTACACTTTGTTGACGTTGAACAAAATCTTCAGTAAGCCGTTCTTGATGAGGGTCATGGAATTCAACTTCCTCAACTTCTGTTTCTTCATGCTTGGAGAAAAAGACTTTTTTCAAACGATTCAAGAACCCCATGGTCAAATGCACGGACAGGACGAGTAAGGGGTTTGTGATTGCTTGTATCCGAAGGGTGATGTTCAAAGGGGGTCAGCGGTGTTGTTCGTCTATGGCCCCGAATGTCCTCGATGGCGAGCGTGTGCTCGCCTTTGATTTGGAGACGACTGGTATCTCTACATCGTCGGACCGCATTGTGCAAATTGCCTTGGTTGGAGCTGCGCAGGATGGAACCCCAATTCACTTTGAACAAATCATCAACCCTCGTCGTCCGATTCCTTATGGAGCAAGTAATGTGCACGGTATCTTCGACCAGGATGTTCGTGGAAAAGGGGACTTTTCAACCATAGCCGACCAGGTGGCTGAAATGATCGAAGGCTCTGTCATCGTCGGCCATAATGTTCGTCGGTTTGACCTGGAATTGCTTGAAGCAGAATTCTATCGCCTCGGAAAGAGAATGCCCCGTCCGAAAGCAGTCATGGATACTCTCGAATTGGTTCGTAGGCTCAAGATTTCACGACCACACAAACTTGGTGCATTGTGTGTGCGGCATGGGATTTCTTTGGAAAATGCACATACTGCTGCTGCTGATGCTGCAGCATCACTGTTACTT
Source organism: Candidatus Poseidoniaceae archaeon (assembly GCA_028822955.1). Lineage (GTDB taxonomy): Archaea > Thermoplasmatota > Poseidoniia > Poseidoniales > Poseidoniaceae > MGIIa-L1. Next base: position 279 of record JAPKCL010000052.1, on the reverse strand, counting down.
TTCTGGAGACTCTCTATCGACCATGCACCCTCATTCAGACATTCACTTGAAGAATTAGAACGCTGGGCAGTTCACGGCAACATCGCTTCAGATGCGAGCAAATTAGGAAGGGGTTTGGGTGACCTGGAATTGGTTGACCAATTAGGTAAAATTCGCAGAGATGGAGACCAAATCATTCTCGCCTTTGGCCGACATAAAGGCCGGGATGTAAAAGAGATTCATCTTGAAGACCCGCGCTATATCCATTGGCTTCTTTCCGCAAAAGGCGTTGGCGATGAT
>JAPKCL010000051.1 GCA_028822955.1 Candidatus Poseidoniaceae archaeon | reverse complement strand
TTGGCGAAAGAGCAGAAGATTTAGGAATCGAAATTCCATTCACCAAGGCGATTACCCTCAAAACAGCACCGATTGATTTGAGGTTGAAATCAGAAGATTTCAGTGAAGTGCAACCATTCTTCTGCAACACTCTTCAGCATCAATGAAGCCGTCCAGTAAAGTATTGAGCGCCTTGGTGAATGGAATTTCGATTCCTAAATCTTCTGCTCTTTCGCCAAACATACGAGCTGCTCGAACTCCTTCAGCAACCATGTGCATTTCTTCAAGAGCCTGGTCAACCGTGAGTCCAGTTCCTAGTTTTTCACCCATTGAACGGTTTCGTCCATGGGGCGAGGTTGCTGTAACATACAGGTCACCAAGCCCTGCTGGGCCAAAAGCAACTTCTGCCTTTGCACCAAGTTGAGGAAGTAAGATACATCCTTCTTTGAATCCAGCCATAAAAATAGCAGCTTTGAGATTATCACCACCAAGGGTTCCAATTTGCTTCAAGCCGTCGACTAACCCACATGCAAGGGCTACGACATTCTTGAATGCCCCCCATAATTCTGCTCCAGCAGGATCTGCTGCAGGATGCAGAATGAAGGTTTGCGTGGTCAAAGTTGTCGCCAAGTGTTGTGCTACTGATACATCCTCACTTGCAACCAGAGCCGTTGTCATGACACCACTTGCAGCTTCAGGAGCAATTGTTGGCCCGGTAACTACAGCAAGAGGATTACTTTTGCCGGCATCTGCTAATTTCTGTTGAATGGCTTCTGAAATTAATTTGTTTCCATCTGCCAATCCTTTCGCTAAATCAAGAATGACATGGCCAGGGCGAAGATGAGGAATGATTTGGTCGACCACTCCTAGGATTACGGATGAAGGAACGGCTAAAACAACAATTTCAACACCTTCCAATGCTTCTTCGAGATGCATGGTCGCTTCAAGCCCTTCAACCGGATGGTCAGGGAGATATTTTGAGTTGACCGAATTCATGGTGATTGATTCGTAGACTTCCTGTTCCACAGTCCATCCTTTGACATGATGATTATCCGCTAACCACATGCGAGCAATTGCAGTTCCCCAATTTCCTAAACCTAAAATCGCAATGTGTGCCATAGATACCAAGCGGAACGCCGCTCACTTCACTTATGTTAATTGCCTCCCATCAGTGATGCAAGGACACGGTTTTCGATGGGAATGAGGTTTTGCAGACTTCAAAATAAATCGTCGTCATCATCTGTATCAAGGTCGAATACATTGTCATCTTCCTTCTTTGAAGCGGCCTTCTTAGCAGGTGCTTTCTTTGCAGCGGCCTTCTTTGCAGCGGCCTTCTTGGCAGGTGCTTTCGATTCCACAAGTGTTTCTTCTTCAGCAGGTTGCTGTTCTGCATCATCGTTTGCTTCTTCAGCGAGTTTAGCGCTTTCTTCTTCGCGAGCGGCCAATACTGCAGGCGTTGTTCCAGTTTGAGCAGCAAGTGCCCGACGACGGTCCTCACGTGCTTTTCGTTCGAGTTGTCGGTGGCGTGACTTCTCGATGCTTTGTAGCATGTACATAGCGTCGTGTTCCAAGAGTGGAGAATCCGAAATAAGGGTGATATCAAGCCATCCACCGTCTTCAACAATGAACTCAGCAAGTGGCTCGAAGTTCAAATCTGACTTCTTAATTTGCGTGTAATGCATGGCGTTACCAGAGCGGTGTTCTACGCCAGAGAAGTGACAGTAGAATTCCTTTGTTCCAATAGTCTCACGTACTTGATCAAACAGTTCTCCATAGTCTTCCGAAGTTCGCATTTTACCGTGGCCACGGGCGTGAATGTGGGCGATGTTGAGCACAGGGATTGTTCCTTCAACGTGATTGACAACTTCCAATACTTCTTCCAAGCTTCCCCACAATTCTTGACGGCCTGATGTTTCAACACCAATTTTTGACGGAGTTCCATCTTTAATCCAAGGAAATACTGGGAATTCATCCTCATCATCATGCCAAATCTCGTGGACACGATCGACGATGCCAGCGAAGACATTGGCTACCTGTTCATTGGCAGCACTACCTGGACTCATGCCACCATAGTGGCCGGCGTGCAGGGTGATGTGTCGTGCATTGATGGTTCTGGCAGCTTGAAGAGTTGTTTCGATTTTGGTCATTGAACGTCCACGTTCAACTCGGTTGCCAAGAAGTTCTGAATAGTAAGGTCCGTGAATATTCATTTCGAATTCGGTTTTATTTGCGAGAACACCGGCTTGCCAGTATTGTTCAAAGTGTTGCGGAGCGACCATACGAACGGTTTGGACTTCCATTGTTTCGAGTCCAAGAGAGATAATATCGTCCATTCCTTCAACGATAGTACGTCCTTTACAAGACAAAGGGACGCCTGCAGGTCCGAGTTTAATTGGCATAATTCACAACTCCGCAGGAACGACCCAAGGGTCTTCCTATGATAACCCCTTTCCGTTGGCTGTCCGCTAGAATTGTCTTTTTTAGACCTCTCATCGTTAATCAATTACATACGACCATTCATGAACTCCTGCCGCGGAGGGTGGTTTATGGACGAGCAAGTCGAAGCCGCAGTAACCGCTTTCCAGAACGGATTGCCCGTGTGTCTATTTGATTCAGAAAAAAGAGAAGGAGAAACTGATTTACTGTTTCCTGCCCAAAGTGCAGTCCCAGCAACAATGCGTCAATTACGCATGGATTGTGGGGGCCTTTTGTTTCTCGCAATCGGCCATGAGATTGGAGAATTATTCTCTCTACCGTTTCTTCAAGACCTCCATACTCAAAAGTCTCTTACCGAAGAATTCCCAGTACTCACACACCTTGTTACCAATGATCTACAATATGACTCACGTTCCGCTTTCACCTTGTCGATGAACCATCGAGATACCTATACCGGCATCACCGACCATGACCGAGCCCTTACGACCCGTCGATTTGCGGAATTATCCGCTGAGTTGACCGATGCAGGAATCTCTGGGAATGAGGCTCAATCTGCTTTGGGTAAGGAATTCCGAACGCCTGGTCACATTCCTATCTGTCGTGAAACAGAAGGTGGCCTTTCACGAAGACAAGGCCATACCGAATTGGCTGTTGGACTTTCACGTCTTGCAGGTCTAACGCCTGTTGTCATTGGAGCAGAGATGTTGCAGAGTGATGGTGATGACGCCCTTTCAGTTGCTGATGCACGTGTTTGGGCCCAAGAACGAGGAATTCCATTCATTGAAGGTGCCCAGTTAATCGATGCCTTGAATTCATGAAGATTGAAACATCGGCATGCCGGTAAAACCTTGAGGGACTATACTTTCACAACAACAGGTGAGCATATGAAACGGGTCATGGCGGTCGGAGTTTTTGACTTATTCATGCATGTCATTTGCACTACATGGAACAAGCAAAATCCCTTGGAGACCACCTCACCGTCGTCGTTGCTCACGACGATACAGTACGCATGCGCAAGCATGAGCCGGTTACCGGTCAAGAACTTCGGCGCAGAATGGTTGAAGGATTAAAACCAGTTGATGAAGCCATTATTGGAAATCCACCTGATGTGCCAATTTTTGATATCTTGCCTCATGTTCAACCCGATATCATTGCTTTAGGATATGACCAAGAACACGCTGAAGATCGAATCCGTTCAAAATTGGACCAACTTGGATTTAGCCATATTCAGGTGACTCGTGTCGAAGGATTATCTGATGATTTGGATGGTACGCGCAAGATTATTGCTCGAATTCTTCAACGCTCTGCCCAATCGGATACGGAGGATGATGCTTGATGTTCACCGGCATTGTTCAAGGAACTGGGACAGTACTCGGTATTGTGGAAAAACAGAGTATCCACACTCTACAACTTGAATTACCAAACACAACTCTCTTGGAAACTGGTGCAAGTGTTTCGATTGATGGCGTGTGTCTTACTGCAGTAACAATTCAAGATTCAGTAGTCGAGTTTGATGTTATTTCAGAAACGCTTACTCGAACCACTCTCGGTCATCTGACCGTCGGTCAGCACGTGAACGTCGAACGCTCTTTGAAATTTGGAGATGAGATTGGTGGTCATTTGCTTTCAGGTCATATCATGGCTACGGGTATTCTGCATTCCAAAAAAGAACACGGCGAAGGTGTTGATTATACTGTACTTGTTCCTGAAAATACACGAAAATATGTGATGGAAAAAGGATACATTGCGGTTGATGGCATTTCGTTAACCATCGGAAAAGTTGACGAAGGTTCATTTTCATTACACATTATCCCCGAAACACTGCGTTTGACTACACTTGTCGACAAAGAAGTTGGCGATGCTGTCAATCTTGAAATCGATTCCACAACACAAACCATTGTAGCAACAGTGGAACGAGTTCTTGAAGAAAAAAGGAGTTAATCAAATGCCAAATATAGCCCTCGTCTGTGGTTCGTTCCACCGTGCTGAAATCGAACGCATGCTCGCATGGGCTCGTGAAGAAGCAACACTGCACGATCTCGAGATTGTCGATGTGGTTTGGGTACCTGGTGCAATGGAAGTACCTCTTGCCCTCGACCGTCAGTTATCTGATGATGAGATCGATGGCGCCGCATGTCTTGGAATCATCGAAAAAGGTCAGACTCAACATGGTTTGGCAATGGGTCAAGCCGTCATTAAGACCATCATAGAACTGCAACTCGTTCATGAAAAACCAATTGGGTTGGGTATTATCGGTCCTGGTGCAGAAACAGAACACATTGAACCACGTCTTGAAGCGCATGCTCGAGCTGCAGTTGCTGCAATCGCATCAATGCTCCAATGAACCCTTCATTGAGGTCTTAGCATGGAAGCATCAAAGTTTCAGCAATTACTCGCAAACCCCTTGTTTCGTTCCTTTATTGTCTTCTCAATCTTCCGGGCGTTCTACGGTGTTGGCATTCTTGCAGTCACCTATTTCCTTTCCACTTCAGCCGAAGCACCCTTGCCAGTTTCAATCGGTTTCCTTCTGCTTTCTATGCTCTTTTCCCGTTGGCTCTTCAAACAAATTAAGGGCCGAAAAAGTTCTATTGATACCTCGCAATCCGTTGAATAAGTTCTAATGTTTCGATGTCAATGTTCAAGTGATGTATCCTCATAACATGGTTGTCGGAGATACTTATCATGTCAACAGTTCACAATGTCATCATCATCGGTTCAGGGCCTGCGGGATACACTGCTGGACTGTATGCTGCACGAGCTATGCTTGAACCACTTATGTTTGCAGGCTATATGTCTGGAGGTCAGTTAATGCTTACTTCGGATGTAGAAAACTTCCCCGGATATCCAAAGGGTATCGGAGGTCCTGAGATGATGATGGAGTTGAGAGAACAAGCAGAACGGTTTGGACTCGAAGTCCGCGACCAAAATGTAGAATCGGTTGACTTATCCGAACAACCTTACAAAGTGGTTGTCGAAGGTGAAACATTCCTCACTCAAGCGATTATTATTTCAACCGGTGCAGAATCAATTTGGCTGAATGCTCCTGGTGAAGATGCTCAGAAAGGGAGGGGCATTTCGACCTGTGCAACCTGTGATGGTGCATTTTTCAAGAATGAAGAAGTAATGGTCATCGGTGGTGGAGATTCTGCTTGTGAAGAAGCAACTTTCCTTACACGGTTTGCTTCTAAAGTAACACTTGTCCACCGTCGAGACACTTTCCGTGCCTCAACCATCATGTATGACCGAGTAGCTAAGCATGAGAAAATCGAAATCAAAACGTTCCGCCAAGTGAAGGAATGGCTTTCAGATGAAAAAGGTTTGACTGGTGCTATACTTGAAGATCCAAGAGATGGAACAGTCGAGAACATCAACGTCACAGGTGCCTTTATCGCCATAGGTCACAAACCAATTACAGGATTCCTTGAAGGCCAAGTCGACGTCGATGAAGAAGGCTATATCCTTCACAAAAAGCACACGATGACTTCTGTTGAAGGTGTTTTTGCAGCCGGAGATGTCGTTGATACCCGTTACAAACAAGCAATTACTGCTGCTGGCATGGGCTGTCAATCCGCTATGGATGTCGAAAAGTGGCTTGAAGATCAACATTGACCTCTCAATGAGTTTATGTCCGAGCCCTGCTTGGACAGTTTGGGATTGCTTGTGGATATTGATGTACAACGTTATGCGCGTCACATCACCTTACCACAAGTTGGGCTTGAAGGACAACGACTACTTTGTCAATCGAGGGTTTTAGTTATCGGGGCAGGAGGGCTTGGTAGTCCGGTTCTTCTCTATCTCGCAGCGGCTGGAATCGGTCACATTGGAATCGTTGATGATGATACGGTCGACCTCTCGAATCTCCAACGCCAAGTGATTCATTCGACTTCTGCCGTCGGGCAACCAAAAGTAGAATCTGCTCGTAACCGCCTCCTTGAATTAAATCCGGATTTGAAAATATCTACTTATGGGATCCGTTTGACACCAGAACGCGTTGAATCAATATTCCATGAAGGCTGGGATGTTGTGATTGATGGGACAGATAATCTCCCAACACGATACCTCATTGACGATGCGTGTTTTTTGAATAAAATCCCTTGGGTTTACGGTTCTATATATCGCTTTGAAGGGCAAGTAAGCGTTTTCAATTTTAACAATGGACCTTGCTATCGAGACCTCTTTTCCGAGGCACCTCCACCACAATCCGTTCCTTCATGTGAGCAAGGTGGTGTGTTGGGAGTGTTACCCGGCGTTATTGGTTCTTTACAGGCCAACGAAGCCATCAAGATTCTTCTTGGGCTCGGTGAAGTACTCAGTGGCCGTCTTCTCATCTATGACGCTGAATTGATGACCTTTGAAACGCTTCGATTCTCACATAACTCTGAACGTGAAGTCATTTCTGATTTGACGCAGAGTACTGCCATGTTTGACGATGAAGCGTGGTGCATGAGGGTGACACGAATGGGTGATATTGATGAAGGAGAAACTTCTGCATCAAAATCAATGTTCAATTCTATTTCAATGAATGATTTTGTCGAGCGAAGAAAAACCGGCTGGTCGCCCTTCATTCTCGATGTACGTTCTGAAACCGAGTACCAACGAGCGCATGTCGCTTCCAGTGATTTACAAATCAATCATGAAGCGGTACTCTCGATGACGGATTCAATTCCTAAAGATCGGGATGTAATCGTCCTCTGCCGAAGCGGAATGCGTTCGCAAGTAGCAGCGAGGTTTTTGATCAAAGCAGGATATGAAGGAACTTCGCTGTATAATCTCGAGGGTGGCATCATTGCTTGGCAATCGGTCGCTCCTGGTGAAATAGTTCGCTATTGATACGGCTTTACTTTTCGAACTCGAGAATTAAGCATTCATCTCCTTTGTCAAGGGTGAGGTTCAAGTCTCTACTGCCATCCCTGCAGTTGAAGGGAGGGAGTTTATGGCCAAAGTCATCGTTGCGGACGAAAATGAAGGTCGTCGTTCCCTTCTTGCCAATACACTTGAGCGTGAAGGATTTGATATCACTCGTGCTGCTACTCTTCGACAGGCTGAAGGCACAGCTCTTGTCATTATGCCAGAAGTCGTTTTGATTGATGGAGAATGGAAAAATGGTGATGCTATCGACGCGGCTCAGCGTCTGATGGGAGACCCTGAGTTTGCTTTCAAGTGCCGTATTGTCATTCTTGCCCGAAATGTCTCGCAAGAATACCGAGTGAGTGCGGCTCAATCTGGTGTATCAGAAGTCATATCGAAACCGGTGGATATGAAGGTCTTAATTGAGCAATTACACAAACATACTCGGAAGCAATTTGTCCCGCCTCCAGCAGATGTTACAACGGGACAGGGTGGTGGGGGAAGTTTCGATGTTTCAATGACCATGGGTGACAGCAAATGGGCACTTCCAATGTTGAAAGGGCTTGTCGGACCCGAAAAAATCAATACCAATTTCATCGATGAAATACTTTCGCAAATGGGTGCGGAAGGCATGGAGGTTAACACTGAAATTGACACCACTGCCATGTCTTCAATGCTTCGTTTAGCCTTGAATAAATTAGTTGGGCAAGCAAGTGCTGATGGTGAACTCATTCCTCCAAACCAATTCGTTGAAGGGGCTTTGGAACAAGAACAAATCCCCTCTGGGCCTTCTTCTCCAAGTCAAGCCAAACGGGGGGCACCTCTCGGCGGTAACGCTGCACAGAACATGAAACAGGGAATCACCTCATCAATGGGAGGAATTCTTGAAGCACAAGCCCAAGGACTTGCAGATGAAGTCGAAGGGGTGATGGATTCTATCCTTGATGAACAACCTGACCTTATCGCTTTACACGGCTTCGATACGATGGTTCCTATCGACCCGCAGGTTCTTGCAATGACACGATTAACAACAGAAGTTGTTTCAGACCTTATGTGGAGCCTCGGCCGACCTGGTGCAGTTTCTGATCTGACTCTTCTTACACAAGTCGAAGATGCTGCACAGATGCTGAGCGATGTATTGGCGGCTTTACCTGAAGTTGAAGAAGAGGAATGAGTATGGCAAAGTATTCCATTCCTCGACCCAATGAATTGAGACTTGTTGACCGAAAGTCAGACCTTGATGAACTCAAAAAAAGTCAGCCTAAGATCTATCGTTGGCGAGCTTTAATTGGCGTCTTTGTACTTTTTATCTGCGGATTATGTGGCTTTTTATTATTCCGAGATGCTGTAAATATTCTGTTTTGGTTTGAAGATCTTGGCCCAATGGGTCCGATTATATTCACGCTTGCGCTTTCACTGGCGGTAGTCATTATGCTACCGACACCTCTCATCAAAGTTGCTGGAGGAGCGATTTTTCCGTTTTGGATTGCTGCCGCTGCTAATTTTGTAGCATCGCTTCTTGGAGGATTCATCGCCTTTATTCTTGGGCGTTGGCTTTTCCGAGACAGCATCCAACGTTCAATCATGAACGATAAGAGGCTGCAGAACATCGAAACAGCCCTTACAGTCGATGCAATGAAAATCTCCGTCTTGGTTCGATTATCCCCTCTGATTCCAGATGAATGGCTCAATTATTTGATGTCTGCAACTCCGGTTAGCCTTCGAGTGTACATGATTTCTAATTGTTCAGGACTTGTCTATTCGTTAGCTTACGCCTACTATGGACATGCTTTGGGCCGCTTCGCACTCAACTCCTCAGGAATTGAAGGTATGCGCTCAACGCCAATGGGGAATGCAATGCTCGTCCTCGGAATCCTTGCCTCGATACTTGCGACGGTCGTCGTAACGCGTGTATCGATGCAGGCGCTTAAAGATGCCATTCCTGAAGAAGAATGAACCTCTTTTTCGATGTCGCACTCTGTGGCATTTAGCCGTCGCGTTTGTATGGGGGAGGCCTATGGCCAAACCATGAGCCAAGGAGATTTACCGGCTATTCATGGAACTGATTGGACTCCAAAGGAGCCATTGGTTTTCTCTCAACCTTTACATGCAGATGCTGCACGAAGAGAAATTTTACGTTTTGCAGCCCAGCGCCATGACGGTCATCTTTTCCTTATGGCCAATGTGTGGGATGTTTTAATTGAAAATGAATCCAAACAATTCGAGGGTCCTTCATGGCACAAATTTAGTCAGCGTTTTGTCGATGCAGTTCAACGAGGCTTAGTTGCGCAAGTCGATGCTAAAATGAAAGATGATGCCGATGTCGAGGTTATACCTCGTCGGAATCTAACACTGTTTTTAGATCGTAGGTCGCAGCACTTCTTACTCGATTTAAGGCTCGTCTTCCGTCGTTTGGCCCACTATATGTCCGTGACCATCGACCAACGTATTGAATGGCAAACCATGATGACTCGGACGCGTATGTTGGATGGTGAATTAAAATCTATTTTTTCTGAGGGACTTGAAACTCCAGATGGCTCTTCATTTGGTGGCAAAGGATTCCGTTCAACTTGGCAAGAAGGTGTTGTCGCAGTGGCTACGGCTCTCGAACGTCAACCTGACTCTCCACGTGACGCTCGCCCTGGAAAGGGCTACGATGGCGACCTTGTCGCTCCTATGATTCGGGACATAGGCCTTGGATTAGCAATGGGTGATACTCCATTGGATGTCATGGCTGCTAATTTAGGAAAAGTCGGTTCCAACCAAAATGGCGGTTGGGATGATGCAGGTGGTCGAGACTTGCACGTTGGAGCATGGCATGTTGGTGTTCTACCTCCAACCGCCCCGCTACCAATTGCAAGTGTTACGATGACAGGTCTTGCTTTTGCTGCCTGGCATCAAAAACTGAATCGATTCCAAGTGGCTTGTATCGGGGAAGGTGCTTCGTCTTCTGGAGAGTTTTGGGAAGCAATGAATCTAGCTGGGGCACGAGGCCTCCCCATCACCTATATTCTTCAAAACAATCAAATCGCTTTAGACACCTCTCCAATCAAGCAATCCGGTGTTGAGGTTTGGGCCGACAAAGCCGATGCAATGGGCTTTCCAGCATGGACCATTGATGGTTCAGACCCTGCTGCATGGTATGCAAGTACAGCCAGTGCTCGAGAGTTTGCTTTGAACGGAGGCGGTCCGACACTCATTCATGTCGAAACAATGCGAGGTTGTGGGCATGCTCATCATCATGATGATTTGTATCTTGGAAACGAATCAGGAACTCCTCCTGGTTATGTCGATCGTGATTTGCTCGCCTATTGGGAAGCAAAAGACCCCATACCAACTCACCGTCAACTGCTTCTTGACCTTGGTCTTGATGAGTCAGTATTGTTGGAAATGGAAGCCCAAGAACAGCGTGACGTTGAATCTGCTCGAAAAGAACTTGAACAAATGGCATGGCCTGAGCCAGAAACAGTTACCAAAGGCGTGACCTTGTTGAGTGATGCTGAAACACATCAAGAACGTTTTATTCGCTTGTCCCAAAGTCAAGATGCCGAATTCGTTGAATCATCTCTTGAGTGCGGTGAAACGACACTCACGTATGCCGAAAAAGGTGGCTGGACCTATGCACGTTCAATTCAGCAAGCAATGGTAGATATCGCAACACGGCATGGCGATGATTGTATTTTTATTGGTGAAGACATGGAAGTTGCTGGTGCCTTTGGAATGAATATGGCTTTGAAAAATGCAGGTCACTCTGAAAAACTTCTCGATATGCCCTTGTGTGAAGCAGCGATTGTTCACACTGGTGTAGGAGCAGCCCTTTCCGGTATGCGTCCAATGGTTGAGATACAATTTGGTGGATTTGCAGCGCTTGGATTCAATGCCTTAGTCAACAATGCCGCTATGCTTCGATGGCGCTGGGGTGCTGATTGTCCAATGACCATTCGTATTCCTCTGGGTGGTCGTACCCGCTCTGGCCCGTTCCATGCCAACATGATTGAATCTTGGTTCGCCAATGACCCAGGATTGGTTGTTGTTGCTGCAGGAACGCCTCAAGATGCATATGACCTCCTCATGGAAGGTGCTGAATTGAATGATCCTGTATTATTCTTGGAACACATTGGATTGTATGGTCTCGGTGGTGGACTCACTGGATGGGGTCAAAATATCAACCAAGTGGTCGATACTGAAACGGTCAAACAGGCCATTGCTAAAGGTGAGAGATACAAACTCGGTAAGGCCGCAGTCGTCCGTGGTGGTCGTGATGTGACTTTGGTGACATGGGGTTCAATGCTTCACGTTGCTCAACAAGCTGCAGAACATCTTGCTTCTGAAGATATTGAAGTCGAAATCGTTGATTTGCGAACACTCCTTCCATTCGATGCACAAACATGTATTGATTCCGTTCAAAGAACCAGTCGTTTGGTTGTTCTTCAAGAAGGGCAATGGTGTGGTGGACTGGGCCACAGCATTCAAAGTAGAATCTTGGAATCATGCTTTTATTCGCTTGAGGCAGCCCCTCTTGTCATCGGTGCCTTGGATACGCCAGTTCCATTCTCTCCACCTCTTGAAAATTTCACTATACCTTCGCTTGAACATGTAATCAAAGTATT
>JAPKCL010000160.1 GCA_028822955.1 Candidatus Poseidoniaceae archaeon | reverse complement strand
CAAACGATTGCGGGGAATCTCACGACAACTCATAGCCAATACTCGGTAATCTCAAGTCAATGGGATGGCACGTCCCGTCCAACACTCACACAAACCATCGAACGGCAAGGTCGGCCACAATTAGCAACGGACTTTTCCCTGACTTGGTTCCCGGGAGAGTCGCTCGCAGGATTCCTCTTGGAACCCACTTGTGCCCGTGCACCGACGCAACCAGTCATCGAATTAGGAATTGAGAAGACAGACCTCTTTTCGTGGCCCGAAACAAATGCCAGTGACGAATTTGGCTTCAATCGTAATTTCTTCAGTATCGAAACATCTGACTCTAAAGTCGAATCGAGTACACCTTTGCTTCATTTTCCTTATACAGGTGGAGTCACATTTGCTAATTTGTCTGTACTTGTTGCTCGTAATGAGGGGGTAGGTCAAACAGCATCATCCTATGACATCAGTTTCCTGATGGCGGTTGAAACAGACGGTACTCCTGCTTGGATTCGACACGCACCGTTTTCTCAAGGAGATTCCTTTGAAGCAACATCACCGATTCAATATCATCGAATTCAAACAACGGGCACATGCCATAGCCAAACACAATCGACTGCACATTTGGATGTCTGCGTCATACAATTACAATTAAATGGTAACTTTTCAGCCACCTTCTCTCAATTACAATTTATCCCACATCGTCAATCTTTGCTGACTCAACTCTCTCACCAAACACTGAACAGTATTCTACAAAACGCCTACAATGCATCCCCTTCATTATCTCTCGATATTCCACTCAATGTCCAAACGTCGAGTGGTTCAGTGATGGTCAATTTGAGTTATGTAATGCAAACCAAACTGGTTGACCACATAGTTCCGCCAACCCATACCCGGTGGCTTCCAAAACAAACGGTTGTCTTTGAAACACAACACTGGAGAGGAGATGCCCATTCATTGGATTGGGATGCTCCTGATTTGTCTTCTGTTCTTTTCACTCTCTCTTCATCAGATTCCTATGCCGATCACTTTGTTCAAGTCGAAGCATATAACCTCGACACTTCACCCCAATTCCGTCAACTCTACGGCGTAGGTTTTGCTTCCTTAATTGAAAATCAATCTTCGATTCAATGCACTGTGAATACATGCTCAGTCACATGGGCCTTTACGAGCCATTGGTTAATGGACGATGTTGATGACATCTACCTGTTCGCCAAAGGAATCGATATCGATGGCTTCTCAACAGGTCCAACACATCTCTACAGGCAGACCTTATTCAACGAAATTGAGAACGATTTAGAAGTTATCAATTTCAATGTCATCGATGATTCAAATCGTATTCTCAATGATTGGTCAAACCCACAATGGCCATTCCATCTCAATGCCAACCAAAGTATGCAAGCAACTGGAACGGTCCGATTCGAAGGCATATTAGGGGCATTTGTTGGCTTAGGAGATGCACAAATACGAATTGATGCAACTGCCGTACCACCACTCAACTTGAGCGGTGGACCTGATCAATGGCCAGATGAGCAAATTACATGGAACTCATCATGGTATGCAGATGTTGATTCAAATGGTGATTTTTCAGTTTCCATTTATGCACCTGGAATAACCGAGACCTTACCGAGTAATACACGCATCCTACTCTCGCCTCATATTGAGCGTTCAGGCCCACTCTCCGAAAACACAGCAACGAGTCTTGACCAAACCAATCCATCGCAAGGTATCCCCTTTATTTTCGATAAAGTAGAACCCATAACAACCACTTTACTTATTTTAGATTCAGGAGGTTATGCGCCAGCTGATGGACATATTTGGACCGCACAACAAGATGTAGCATTGCGATTAATGCTTCAAGACCCTGAAGGTTTAGCTAACTCTATCCAGTTCAGTTATTGGCTTGAAGGGAGCCATGATTCAAATGAAAATGGAGCAATGGAAGAAGAAGAATATGTGAGTCAAACGGTTACATTCAATTCGGGTTTGACTTCAGCAGAAATTGACCTTCCACTTCTTTCATGGCAAGACATTCTCCCAGTTGGTCGACCTTCAGGAAAAGTAAGCATCGTAGTATCCGGTTTTGATTTAGCCGGTAACAGACTTCTCGGAGGAGGAGCTTTTGGTGAACAACTTGATTTAGCCACCTTCCAAGTTCAAGAACGATACGCTACATTGATTGATACTGAAACGCTTTCTTTTGACTTACACGAGTCATCTCTTCTAATTGGTAACCAACACACTTTTTCATTCTCGGTCACTGATGGAAACGGCCTTGCATCTCTTGATTATCTGGAATTAGCACTCCTTAGCCGAGAACAAAGTGAAGATTGTTCAATCAAATATTATCCCCGATTTGAGACTACTACCTACGATATAACCTGTTTTGAAATACCCCCAACCGTTCAGGTTCTGAAAACACCATTGCAGGCAGAATGGCAAATTGAAATCAAATTTAGAATCGGCTGGAATGTCACCAATACCTCAAATTTGACCGGAACTCCATCATTGAAAATCTTTGATGAAGGTCAAAATCTCGGCTTAGGTCTTTCTCGTTTGAGTGTCTTTGATTGGTCGCTCTCCACTGATTTGTTCCTAGGTCCGATTGAAATGACAGATCAAACTCAACCACCCGGTACTCTAACCGACACCGATATCTGGGTTCATGCCGATGATGTTCTGCTGGTTCAAACAACCCTCTATCACGCCAATACTACGATACAGGCGCAATATCTACCGACATCAGTGTACTTACAAGCAACTCTCTCGGATGGAGAACGTTCAGTCCAACTCAATTCGAGTTTCTCTTCAACAGGGAACCTCTCAATGTCACTTCCTTTGGATTCGATGATTCTTCGTCATCGCCAGGCAACCTTAGATTTGGAAATTATTGGCGTTCCTCAACTCTTCTCTTTCCGTACATTCAACATTACTTTTGACCAAGACTCGCCAATTCTCGCTATACCGCCTGGAATACTTTCTCACGTCGATTCAGACTCCTTCGAAGAACAAGAAGTGATTGTAAGTGTCAGTGATGAAATCGGTATGAACCTCGATTCTGTTGTAATGCATTGGTACTTCACTCGAGGTGGAATGGAAATTGAAAACTCGGCAGGGTCTTCCTCTCTTGATTACTTGAGTGGGGCTGGGCCGACCTATACTTTTTCTTCGACCGTAAACCTTCAGCCTTCAAACGAATCTTTACTTGTCAAGAATGATCAGTTACTGGTCTGGTTTAGTGGTAATGA
>JAPKCL010000159.1 GCA_028822955.1 Candidatus Poseidoniaceae archaeon | reverse complement strand
AAAACCTGGCATCATGTCCACTCTTTTGTCGAAACAGAAGATGGAGCATGTCGAGTAGAGGACAATGTCCAATACACACTTCCAATGGGAATTCTTGGCCGTACCTTTGGCGGAGGCAACATTAAGCGTCGGTTGAAGCGAATGTTTCGAGCACGTCAAATCCGATTGGAAAAGGATATGAAACGTTACCAAGATTTTGCACATATAGACCGAAAGCGAATTCTTATCGCTGGCTCCTCTGGCCTTATTGGACGTCAATTGATTGCCTTTTTCGATACGGCTGGCCATGAAGTATGGCGATTGGTCCGAAAAGACCCTGGTAGAAATCAAATTCAATGGAAGCCGAGTGAAGGGGAAATTAATCCCGAGGATCTGGAAGGTTTTGACGCAGTGATTCATTTGGGTGGAGCTGGAATTGGTGATAAGCGGTGGACTCAAAAGCGAATGAAGTTACTCGAAGAAAGCCGTACCCAAACCACTGAACTTCTTGCCAAAACAATTGCTCAACTCGAAAAGAAACCTGAAGTTTTTATCGTTTCAAGTGCTATCGGATTCTATGGTAATCGTGGGGATGAAGAACTCACTGAAGATTCTGAACGAGGTGAAGGGTTTCTACCAGATATATGCGATGCATGGGAACAAGCGGCTCAGCCGGCCCGAGATGCTGGAATTCGTACCGTTCATTGTCGCACTGGCCTCGTCCTCGATGCAACAGGCGGAGCACTTCAAAAAATGCTCTTACCAGCACAACTTGGTGCAGGTGGTCCGATTGGATGGGGTAAGCAATGGTATTCATGGATAGCAATGGATGACCAAGTATACGGCATTGATTATGTAATGATGTCAAAGGAATGCGATGGTATCTACAATTTCAGTTCGCCTAATCCTCTACGCCAAAAGATGTTTGCTAAAGTGTTAGGTAAAGTCTTGTGGAGACCTTCATTCATGCCAGTTCCTCCAATAGGAATCTGGTTTTTACTTGGTAAGATGGGTGTAACATTAGCTACAGACAGCGCTAAAGTACTGCCAAACCGGCTCTTGGAAAGTGGTTATGAGTTCCAATACAATACGCTCGAACCTGCACTCCGAGATGCTTTAGGAAAGTGGAACGACTGAATTGATTTAATCATCTCTTGTTACGTTAACGCTTAGCACTCATACGAATGAAATGCTTTAACTCAATTTCGAGTATTCATCGCAATAGCGAACGAAAACATCTCACTTAAAGTTCGGAGAAAGTAAGGTAGAAAAAGCAACTTGCATTTTTCGGTAAAAGTTGAGTGTCAAACGACGGCTGAGCACGTCACCATTACGGCGTACGGCTTCATCCAAGATAGCATTGTAAGCCATGCACATCAAACGAGGTGAACGGCGAGCATCTTTGTCGAGCAGTGGTAAAAGTCCCAGGGCATTCTTACGATGGGCATGAATGTGATCGATATAGTGGCGCATGAAATTTTGCCATGATTTGGTTCCAGCAAGAGATGAATCGTGAAGGTCAGAATGGCTGATATCGAACTTAGCAAGTTCTTCGGAGGGTATGTAAATACGATTACGTGACAAATCTTCTTGAATATCTCTGAGAACATTGACCAGTTGAAGAAATATGCCCATTTCGACGGCATGACGGCGAGCATTTGGGTCGGAGTAACCATAAATTTCAATGAGACAAAGCCCAACTGTTGAGGCCACACGGTAGCAATATCGGCGCAAATCTTCAAAACGCTCGTAGGTGGTTTCAAACAAATCGTCTTCCATACCGTTGATGAGTTCATGGAGATGAACAATTTCAATTGGATAACGATTCAATGTATCTGCCAGAGCGATGAAGACAGGGTCTGTCATTTTCACTCCTGCTTCGATACGATCTAAGTTTTCTCGGAATGAAAGTAAGGCACGTAGACGTAGAAAATGCTCCTCTTTCGAATATAAGGTGTTAAATGTTCTTTCCTCAAGTAATTCTTGGCAATGGTTTTCCGTTAACAAATCTAAATGGCTCAAATCTCCATCGGGTAACCAATCACCATCGACGATATCATCTACTCGGCGACAGAAAGCATAGAGAGCATTGACTGATTTTCTTTTTGATTCTGGAAGGTGCCTGAAGGAGCGGAAGAAGGACGAGGAAGCCCTTCGTGCGATATGCTCACATTCAACATATGCCAGTTCAACGTGTTCGATGAAACTCAAATCGGTTTCATCACTAAGAAGGAAGATTGACGACATATAACTCACCCATGCTTCTCATGCACGCCTGTTCATATTTGAAGTGTGGTTTTTTAACAACGACAAAAAGCGCTCGCATCAAGCCAGTTGAGTCCAATCAACATCAGCTTCAGCCATTTCGACATCTTCGACATCCATTTGGGCGAGTTGGAGTTTTCCAGACAGTTCATCGTTCACAGCATGCCAATAGGAATATGCTTCGATGACCCAAATTCCAGATTCTCGTGTACCGTTTCCTGAACCTTTTACACCACCAAACGGTAAATGCGCTTCTGCTCCGGTAGTAGAATTATTGATTCCAGTCATTCCAGCCTTGATTCCGGTTTTGTAACGGTAGGCTTCCAATCGGTCATTGGTATAGATTGCTGATGACAAACCGTAGGGGCTTGCATTGGCGAGGTGGAGGGCATGTTCGAAATCATCTGCCTTACAGATTGTCACTGCTGGGCCAAAGACCTCTTCATTGAAACATTCCATACCTTCGGTGACTTCGGTAAACACGTGAGGCCACATGAATACGCCATCTTCAGCAGTTCCGAGGAAGTTTGCTGGTTGATTGCTGCTGGTGATACGGCCTTGGCCGAAGATTTGCTTAGCACCTGAGGCATTACACATCTCGACGCCTTTGAGGAAATCTTTTGCATATTTTTCAGACAACATTGGCCCATACAAGACTCCCTCATGTGCGAGTGAATCTCCAATAGTAGTTGATTCAACTTTTGCCATGAACTTGGTCATGAATTCATCATAGATATCCTTGTGTAGAATCAAATTTCCGAGTGAAGTACACCGTTGTCCTGCGGTTCCAAAGGCACCCCAATAGGCGCCTTCTACTGCGTTATCGAGGTCGGCACTTGGCATGACGACTAATGGATTCTTACCACCGAGTTCAAGTGAGCAAGAAACCAAGTTTCGTCCGCAAACTTCACCAATCATCTTTCCAACTTCGGTCAAACCGTGAACTCGGAATTACCAGACAAGGAATTGTTCACCTATCGTCGC
>JAPKCL010000050.1 GCA_028822955.1 Candidatus Poseidoniaceae archaeon | reverse complement strand
ACCCTGGAGGAGTGAACTTTCAAACGCACCCATTGCACTTGAAAGATCTATTATTTTATGTTCAATCACGAATCCTTTTGATTCAAGATACTGAATATTTAATTGCGCACGTTCTAACTCAACACTGTGTTTTTGACCGTAATTGTAAGAAATACAATCCACTTTGTATTGATTAGCCAAGAGTCGCATTAAGAGTGCGGTAGAATCCATTCCACCGGAGAGGGCCATGATCGCTCGCTTCATTCAGTCCACCCCCATCCACTTATGGGTCTGAAGACTCAAACGCCAAGGAGGTGATTGTTTTACTATGGACTCAGTCATTGCGAAATTTTTACCATTCCATTCGATGCTTTCTGAATCGATATAACAGGGTTGCAAAAAGTGGTGTGTAAAGCCGTCCAGCAATTCATCATAGAGTGACAAATCTTGCCCTACATAGACGCATTTTAATTCGTCTCCCGTTCGTTGACGGATTTTCACTTGGGGGTACATTTGGTCTTTAGGAGATATACAGATCCAGTCGAGTAAATCTTCTGGAATCTCAATCGTTCCATTCGATTCACATGAAAGCTGGTATCCCCTTGATTTAAACAAACGTTGGAGTGGCCACAAATCATTCAGCATTGGTTCTCCACCAGTGAAAATAATTCTCTTTGTGGGATATTTCATTACTTCACCTAATATGTCAATTGCTGACATTTCATCAAAGGTTTCAAAGTCAGTATCACACCATTCGCATTGGAGGTTACATTTTCCAAAACGGATGAACACATGCGGTATTCCTGCATGTACGCCTTCTCCTTGTACTGAATGAAAGATTTCAACAATCTTGTACACAGCCCCTAAGTCTGAAGCAGAATCAACGGGGTGTTCACCCGATATTTTACATGAAGTGATGGTCATGAGATCACCTTAGAGTGGCCGTGATTGAATGAGTTGCATAAGTTCTTGACGTGGTTCAGCCTTATCGAAAAATACGCCGCGCATTGCAGATGTTGTCATGACTGCGTTTTGCTTGCGTACACCACGACAACGCATACATCCATGCGACGCTTCAAGAATTACTGCTGCACCAAGTGGGTTGAGATGCTTTTCAAGATCATCGGCGATGCCTTTTGTAATACGTTCTTGATTTTGCAATCGATGAGCGTGGGCATCGACTATTCGAGCTAATTTACTGATACCAACAATACGATCAACAGGAATGTATGCAATGTGCGCTCGCCCGCTAAAGGGCTGTAAATGATGCTCACATGTCGAGTGGAATTCAATATCACGAAGGAGGACTATCCCGTCATATCCTTCGCCATTAAATGTCGATTGGAGAAGTTCTTCTGTATCGGTATTGTATCCAGAAAATATTTCCCCCCATGATTCAATAACTCGTCGTGGTGTCTTTTCTAATCCTTCACGTTGTGCATCTCCCTCGAGGTACTCAAGCAATATCTTCACTGCGTTTTCTGCTTCTTCTGTTGTCACCATATGATTCACTACCTTCCATGCCGAGCGTCAATCTCATCCAACTGGTCGAGGAGTTTACGGCATGCAGTACGGACTGCATCCGCCAGACTCACAAACTTATGTTGGTCTCCAACATGCTTGCGCAGGTCTTCGACCAATTCCGCAGGCATGTCCAAGGAGATTTTCGGCATATTACATGGTTCGGCACAGAGCATATAAGTATTCGTAGGCGAATACCCTGGTATTACTTGCAGAGATGTCAACACTCATATTTGGCAAATTGTCAGCAATTTTGAAGCGAACGTTCAAAGAACACCGTGAGTACCAATTGATTGATGCCTCAACATGCTGCAGATGTTTTCGCCCATCTTGAAAATATTCGAAGCCTCTCGGGTCATCGTGATACCATCGGTTTGACAGATGAAGTCATTCATCAGTTTCTTTCCACAGACACAACTTTGGGTATGGCAATTACTGAAGCAGTCTCCCGAAGAAGCATACTCGAAGATGAATTCGGCAGTAATTTAATGAAACTTTCAGAATCTGATTTAGTCAAGGAACTTCAATCTGATTTCATCAACTTTTATGCCCCTGCTACAGTTAATCCCTATGTTGCCCTTGCCGCACGTGGTCCTTGGATCATCACTGCACATGGAGCGGTTCTTCATGACAACGGTGGCTATGGAATGCTTGGTAGCGGTCACGGACCTAGCGCTGTTATTTCTGCTATGTCTGAAAACTGGGTGATGGCCAATGTCATGACCCCTTCTTACAGCCATAAGCGTCTTGCAACGCGACTGCAAAGTGAACTCGGTCACACACGAGGTTCCTGCCCTTTTACTCGCTTTATTTGTATGAACAGTGGGTCCGAATCTGTAACTGTTAGTCTGCGAATTGCTGACGTCAATGCTCGTAAAATGACCGGCCCTGGTGGCCGCCACGAAGGCAAAGAAATCATGCTCATGGCTGTTGAAAAGGCATTCCATGGCCGTACTGACCGACCTGCCCAAATTTCACATTCCTGTAAATCTGCATATGATAAACATCTCGCAACATTCAGAAACCGTAATAATTTAATTCTCGTCCCAGCCAACAACGTTCCTGCACTTGAGTCGGCATATGCAAAAGCCGAAGCAGATGGGCACTTTATCGAACTCATGGCAATTGAACCAGTTCAGGGTGAAGGAAATCCAGGCTCCTGTGTTGAGCGTGATTTCTATGATGCTGCCCGTCGCCTTACTCTTGAACATGGCTCGATGTTACTCGTGGATTCCATCCAAGCAGGAATCCGAGGGCAAGGCTGTCTTTCAATCATCGACTATGATGGGTTCCAAGACGCTGAGTGTCCTGATTTGGAAACGTGGTCAAAGGCGCTTAATGCTGGCCAATACCCGCTATCAGTGCTCGGACTCAACCAGAGAGCATCAGAAAATTATGTTGTTGGGATTTACGGAAATACAATGACAACAAATCCTCGAGCTCTTGAAACTGCATGTGCAGTACTTGAGCAAATTACTCCGGAGTTGCGTGCGAATATTCACGATAGAGGTGCAGAATTTGTTGAGAAACTAAAACTGCTAGCCATTGAAATGCCTGGCATCATAACCCACGTCCAGGGCACTGGATTGCTGTTGAGTGCTGAACTTGAACCACACAAGTACCCAGTCGTTGGATTTGATGCTGTCGAAACATGGTGTAGAAAGCATGGACTTGGTGTCATTCATGGGGGCACGAATGCCCTTCGATTTACGCCCCACTTCGGCATTACTTCGGCTGAAATTGATGCAATTATTGATGTCGTTCGAGCATCTTTCCATCACTTCTCTTAACTCAATGAGGTTACAATGTCTTCTCGATTGAACTGTCGAGACGCATAGTAGGCTGCTAGACTCGCATACACCACAGATGAGAATGCCCAAATCAGAACGTGTTCGGTGATGACTCGGTTCATCAACAGTTCACGCAATGCAAGAAGAATATTCACAACCGGTATAGCAAACCAAAACCCTTCAATCCCATCTAAGTTAATGACTTGAGTGAACAATGCTGGGAAGAGAATCAACATGAGGGCTGGAGCTAATATTGAACCCGCTTCCTTCACACTGTGTGAACGCATAGCCAATGCCAACTCAAAGGCTACAACCATGATTGCAAAGAGCATGATTGATAGAACAATCAGCCCGATTGAAACCATAGAAAGTTGTGGTACCCCAATGAAACTTGAGGATGCAAGATACCCTATTGCAAACAGAAGACCAAAGATCTGTAACAGCACCCCTACACCTGTAATGGTGGCAACAGCGAGCCATTTGCCCATTAAGAGTTCCATACGCGTGCATGGGAGGCAGAGTAATGCTTCGAGTGTACCACGCTCTCTTTCCCCAGCAGTCATATCAATCGATGGTTGAATCGCACTCGAGTAGGTCCAAATGGCCAAGACTAACGGGATGAACAACGAGAGAATCATTCCAGATTGTTCCCCAGAGGTTGCCACATCGCCAGCAGAGATTTCACCATCCCATCGCAAGGGGTCAAGTGTCGTATTCACATCTAAACCTCCAAGCTCAATACGCTCACGGACTTCAGAATCCTCCCATTCCGAAAGAGTGGTAAGGAGCCGATACCTTGCTTCAGTTGAACGTTCTGAAGTCGAGAGGTGCAGAATCGCATACCCCCATACATCATCATTCGATTCAAATCGCAATACAGCATCTGTCGAACTGTTTCTCACACGTTCAATATCTTTGCCTGGTTCAGATAAACTCGTCAAATTCGGTAATAATTCAATGGTGTAATTAATGCTACTAAGCGATATATTCTCTGCGAGATTCTCGGGTAAGCCGTCCGTCTGAATTACAATCGATAGTTCAAGTGCGTCAAGTTCAGCAGCTTCTGATTGCAGTAAGACTGGGAAGAGAATAAACAAAAGCGGAAACATCAGCAGTGGAATGACGATAATAGCGATTATAGTTCGCCAGTCGCGAGTGAACTCAACAACTTCTTTCTTTGCAATAGCGCGTACTCGCAAGAAACTACCTTCACTCACTTTCCATCACCTCACGCGTAGTTTTCGGAGTTCGGGGGGTGAATAAACGACGCCACCAGCCACTGAATGCACTTTCCTTGTCATTGTCTTCTTCACGTGTTCTCGCTTGGTCTTGGGTAAGAGAAACATATGCTTCTTCAAGCGATACGGTCCCTGTATCTTCCAAGAGTTTTGAAGGGGAACCATCTGCACGAATTTCACCATTGTGAATGATCACTATTCGATCACATACTTGTTGTGCCTCAGCAAGTTGATGAGTGGAATAAATCACGGTGCCACCTTCATCACGTAGTTGTCGAACCAGTGCTCGTACAGTTCGTGCACTTGTTATATCTAATCCAGCAGTTGGCTCATCAAGTAAGAGTATGTTCGGTCCGTGAGCTAATGCCCTCAATAACGCAGTTTTTTGCTTCATACCTCGAGAGAACCCTTTGGTATGTCGACTTAAACTATCTTTCATGTCTAGGTGTTCTGCGAACTTCTCAGTTCGCGCCCAAGAAATTGAATCTGGAATGCCATGCATGCGACTGTGGTATCGAATGTTTTCCCATGCTGTTAGCCGTGAATACAATCCAGTTGATTCAGGAACAACGCCAAGTTCATGCCGCATTGTTGTAACAGACTCTCCATTGCTAAGGTTAACAGTACCATTCGAAGGTTTGTAGACTCCAGCCATGAGTCGAAGCAAGGTTGTTTTTCCAGCGCCATTACTTCCTACGAGGCCGACAATTTGACCGGAATAAATCTCCAAATTAATCTCATGTAACGCTTTAACTTCAGCGAAGTTT
Source organism: Candidatus Poseidoniaceae archaeon (assembly GCA_028822955.1). Classification (GTDB taxonomy): domain Archaea; phylum Thermoplasmatota; class Poseidoniia; order Poseidoniales; family Poseidoniaceae; genus MGIIa-L1. The sequence continues at coordinate 6,632 of JAPKCL010000050.1, read as the reverse complement.
TTGGTTACACCTTGAATAGAAAGAAGAGATTTAGGCATCAAATCCCTCACGAAACACGGCCTGTTTCAATGGCTTGGTCCAAACCTGGATGTTTGACTTCCAAACTGCATGCCCGTTCTAATTGCTGCTTGATTTGTGAGAAAATCTCTAGTTGAGGGACGCCCATTTCAACTAAGTTACCAATCATCCCAAAGGCGCCTTGAATTGCACCAGCATCGAGATATGCTTCATTGGTGATTTGACGGTTTTGACGCAAGAGTTCCAACCTGTCCGACAAGAATTGAACTTCGGTACGGATTCGAGGTCCATCGATATGAGGGAGAGCGATGAGGTTGTCAACACAGGTTCGCATCAATTGATTGTGGGGATGCAATGATATGATGCTTACCCTCAATATCTCATGCACTTTCAGTCAATTCAACCAAAACTCCACCAGTTGATTTAGGGTGCACAAATGCAATCATTTTGCCACCAGCCCCCTTCCGAGGAACGGTGTCAATCATGTGAATATCATGCTCAATGAGGTGAGCAATTAAGCCAATTAAATCACCGACACGGAAGCAAATCTGTTGTACCCCTTTGCCTTTTTTAGAAATGAATTTACCAATTGGAGTATCTGGTCCAGTTGGTTCGAGTAATTCAACTTGAATCGGATGGTCTTGTTCAGAAGCTAGGCTCGTTGAGAAAAAGCGAGTTGTAACACCTTGGTCATCGACAAGTTCATCCTCACCGCGTTCACTCAAACCAAGCAATCTCCAAAAGGCACTTCCTTCTTCGAGTGAGTCCACTGCGATTCCAATGTGGTCAATATGAATTGGTCCGAATTTCATTCAATCACCTCAAAACCCGCTTGGTGCCATCCATGTCCCAAAAACATCTTTCATAGCGTGAACTATTTCTCCGAGAGTACAGTCATTCTTTACCGCCAAGAGTACATGCGGGAAAAGATTGTCATCAGATTCGGCAGCCTTGACGATGGCAGCAAGACAATTTTGAACTGTTTCTGAATCCCTGTTTCTACGCAAGTGTTCTAATCGACGGCATTGTTCTTCACCAACAGATGGATCGAGCTTAAGCACTTCAGTAACGGCATCATCATCCATGAGCCCATGGTTGACTCCTACGATTTTCCTTCGCTCGGATTCCACATCGTTCAGATGTTGATAAGCTGCATTGTGAATTTCTCGTTGCTGCCAACCCTGCTCGATGGCCTTTAAAGCCCCGCCGAGAGATTCAATTTTCTCAATTTGTTCCAATGCCAAATCATGAATTTGTTTTGTTAATGCTTCGACGTGATATGAGCCTCCAAGCGGATCGACAACATCTGCTGCACCACTTTCTTCAGCAATTATTTGCTGTGTCCGTAAAGCGACCGTAGCAGATTTTTCAGTTGGCAGTCCAAGTGCCTCATCGTATGAATTCGTATGCAAACTTTGTGTCCCACCGCATACTGCAGCCAATGCCTGAATAGTGACCCTTGCAATATTATTCAATGGTTGTTGAGCAGTCAAACTCACACCTGCAACTTGTGTATGGAATCTCAACATTGATGATTTTGGGTTCTTTGGTGCGTATCTTGCGGTCATTAATTCATACCACAATGAACGGGCTGCTCGAAACTTCGATGCTTCTTCAAAAAAGTCATTGTGGCAATTAAAGAAAAAGGAAAGGCGAGGCCCGAAAGAATCTACGTCGAGCCCTTTGTCAATAGCTGCTTCTACATAGGCAAGTGCATTTGCGAGTGTAAAGGCGACTTCTTGGACGGCTGTCGAACCAGCCTCACGGATATGATAGCCAGATATTGAAATTGTATTCCACTTTGGGACATGTTCGGAACAGTACTCGAAAATATCAGTGATGAGTCGCATGCTTTGTTTTGGTGGAAATACATATGTCCCTCGAGCAATGTATTCTTTCAAAATATCATTTTGGATTGTGCCTAAAACTTCGTGGGATGAAACACCTTGCTCCTCTGCAACTGCGATATACATGGCGAGCAAAATCATTGCAGGTGCATTAATCGTCATTGAAGTGCTCACTTTATCCAAGGGTATTCCTTGGAGTAGTTGTCTCATATCATCAACTGTTGATATTGATACACCTACTTTACCAACTTCTCCGAGTGACATTTCATCGTCTGCATCAAGACCGAGTTGTGTCGGTAAATCAAACGCTACCGAAAGGCCTTTTTGTCCGCGTTCCAGAAGAAGTTTAAACCGTTCATTCGTAGCTTTTGCACTTGAAAAACCGGCATACTGTCGCATGGTCCACAATCGTGAACGATACATTGTCGAATGAATTCCACGTGTGTAAGGTGGGTTTCCAGCACTACCAATCTCAGAGACATCGGCGCCAAGTTGTTCAAGTGTATCAGAGTCGCTTTGCAACTCTAAATCAAGTCCACTCAGTGTCTTCCAGTCTTCTTTACGTTGACTGACCATGTACCCTCCATGAAGAGGGGCTTCATCAACACTCGCACGAATCAATGTTGGTGTTGACCATCTGCGCCATGAGCGTGACCGTGGGCTTGCTCATCTGCTGTTGCTTCTCGTAGTTCGACGATTTCAACATTGAAAGTAAGAGCCTGTCCTGCTAGTGCATGATTGAAATCTGCGGTCACTGCTTCTGCGGTAAGAGTAGTGATCGTGAACGGAGATGGACCATGCGGCATCTGGGCTACGAGTTGCATACCAACTTCCAAAGATGATTCTTCTTCTAGTTGAGCAAATTGTTCTCGTGGGATTTCCATGACAGCTTCATCGTCACGGTCGCCGTAAGCTCTTTCAGAAGAGAGAGTAAATTCTTTCTTTTCACCAACTTTCGCACCCATGATTTCTTCTTCAAAACCAGGGATCATCTGTTTGTGTCCGACGAGGAATGAGAGTGGTTCTCGCCCTTCGCTGCTGTCAAAAACTTCTCCGTCATCGGGGAGAGTTCCGGTGTAATGCACGCTTGCTACCATATTTTCTTTTACTGTTAATTCTGTCATAATTTCACCTTCTTGTTGTCATACGAGAAACTAAGTCTCTTAGTTTATCTGCGACTTGACGAGGTAGAATTTCTTCTTCTACCTTGAGTTCTATGAACTCGAGTGAATCAGTGATACCCATTCGTTCACCTTTCGCCCAAACTTGCCCAAGGACATTGGAGCGCTGTTCTTCTGCGATCGAATCGTTATCTAAGATTGCTCGAGCGGCATATTTGTATTCGAGGTATTTTTGACGGTTAAGCTTCTTCTCTTGCTTTTGTCGACCGCCGCCTTTCTTATCACCACGTCGTCTTTTCCGTCGACGGTCTGTGGAAGGTTTTGCAACCTCAGTTTGGATAGTTTTGAACACATCATTTCGAGATTTCATGTCCGTACTGACTTTTTCAGCAGCAGGTTGTACATGAGCAGGAACCGATGTCGGTTCTGCCGAAACAAACTCAATGACGGGTTCTGCTTCAACTGAACTTGATTCAACTGGAACTGCAGAAGCAATATTTCGTTGCGCCTTTGCATTTTTACGTGATTCTTCTGATTTGCGTCTTAATTCAGCCATGCGGTCTTCGCGTGAAACTTTAGGAGCGGACATCTCTTGCTTTTCAACAGATGTTGTAAATGTTGGTTCTTCGACGACCTCTGGTTGAGGTGAAGGTTTTTTTTCTGGTTTTGATTTGAGTTTGGGTTTTGATTCCTGTGTACCCAATCTACTCAATGCTTCTTGACGCTTCTTTGCCAATTCATTGTGAGCGGATTGATTGTTTTGTTCAGGTCTTGGAGCCGGTTTTTGGACAGGGGCGTTTCGGCGTTGAGCCTGTGAACGTTCGCTCATGCGTTTGTTACGCTGAGCACTCGCATCGCGGGCAAATGGGTTGAATGGCTCATCTTTTTTCCGCTTCTCACCGCTGATAGTTGATTCCCCCAATCACTTCTCGCCATTGACTCCTTAAAAACAATTAGCGTAATGTCAAAGGCTATACGGCCCATGTGACCTGCGTTTGGTCGGTACGGAGATACTGTTCGACACCGCTTTCATCATACGGAGTCTGTCTACCATTTTCGAGTTCTAATTTCCCAAGAAGTGCAATCATTGTGCCATTATCGATACAATACATTCGTGGAGGTGCATGTGAAGTCGATTCACGTTCTTCAGCCATCTGCTCACACATCGTGCGAAGTCGACTATTGCAGGCAACGCCACCACCTAAGAGCAGTTCTTTTTTCCCAGTGTGAGCAAGAGCGCGTTCGGCGACTTCTACACATGCCGCAAATGCATGTTCTTGTAATGACCAACATACGGCACCTAATTCTGCACCGTTATCGATAAGGCGTTGTGCTGCCGTCATGACGCCAGAAAAAGCAAGGTCCATCCCTCGAACTGCAAACGGCAATTCAAGCCCATCCAATGAAGGGTTGTCTTGGAGTTCCAGCCATTCTGCAGCCCGCTTTTCAATCACTGGGCCTCCGGGAAATGGAATGCCTTGTGCCCGAGCAAATTTATCGAGCATGTTCCCAATCCCAATATCAAGAGTCTCACCCAACACGCGATATCTACCGTCGAGATGTGCGATGACCTGTGTATTTCCACCAGATACATAGAGGAGTACTGGGTCATTACAACCGCATTGCTGCCGGCCAATTTCAATGTGCGCGACGCAATGATTGACGCCGACCAAAGGTACGGACAAACGACTCGAAATACCACGGGCTAGTGCTGCCCCCACGCGTAGGCATGGGCCCAAACCCGGACCTTGTGAGAATGCAACTGTGCCGATATCCGAGGGTGACAATTCATACTTTTCGAGCAACGAAGCGAATAATGAGTGAGCGATATCTTTGTGATGATCTGCAGCTTCTCTCGGATGAATCCCACCCTTGTCGGGACGAACAGTATCGGAACAAGCAGGGTAAGGTGTTCCTTCGGAATCGACTAATCCAAACGACAAGGTGTGCGCCGTTGATTCAATACCAAGTGTCCAATCACCCATCTCAATCAACTATCCCAGAGAGCCATTGTTCTTCAACCCTAAGCCTCTAGCAGGAGTCATGCGCACAGTCTACTTGGATGTTGGGCCAATGGCGCATTTAGCTGGAAACGGCACATTGAAGGGTCATTCTCTCTCGAATCCGGACGAGTTAATCTATGGGCCAGGCATGGGGATTATTGTCCTTGATGATACGATAGAAAAAATAGCCCCATCTGCAGAACTCCAAGAAGAATTTGGAGCCGCAACCAACAAGCCCGAGATTTCGTCAGACCTTTCCGTTGTGTCATTACATGGGAATGCAGTCATACCTGGCTTAGTCGACGGCCACACACATTTACTCTGGGCAGGAGATCGTTCTCGAGAACTGTCATGGAGACATGCAGGGAAATCATACAAAGACATTTCAGAGTTAGGTGGGGGGATACAAGACACTGTCCGTTCAACTTCGAAAGCGACCGATGAACAACTTTTGAAACTTGGATATGAACGAATGCGTTCATCTCTTCGTTCAGGAACGACTCACCTTGAAACGAAAAGCGGATACGGGCTTTCAACTGAATCTGAATTGCGGTTGTTGCGTATTGCATCTCAACTTCAATCTATGAACCATCTCCCTTCACTGGATTTAACATGGCTTGGGGCGCACGATGCCCCCGCTGGCATGAACATCAAAGAGTACACTGAACAAATATTATCTGAACAGTTGCCAAGTATTCTAGAGCAAGGTATTGCCCGTTCAGCGGATGTATTCTGCGAACCAGGGTGGTTTTCCCTTGAACAATCAGAAGACATCCTCAAATCATCACGGGCAGGAGGGCTTGAACTTCGCATGCATATTGACGAATTTACCGATGGCGGAGGAGGTGGATTAGCCGCTGAACTCAAAGTCGCTTCTGCCGATCACGCACACTACACTGGCCACGCGGCAAGAGCTGAGATGGAGTCTGCTGGCGTCAACACAGGCTTCTTGCCTGGAACGCCATATGCAATGGGCGCACAATGGCCTAACTTTAACGAATCAATTGAGAATGATTTTACTTGGAGCATTGCTACAGACTTTAATCCAAACTGTAAAACGATCAGTTTGCCATTTTTGGGTTCACTTCTCGCACAACGTTGCTCGGTACATCCACTTGCTGCTCTCATCGCAGCTACGCGCAACCCTTCTGAAACAACACCACATCCATCAGGTAAAGTTCACGGTAGGATTCAGGAAGGTGGTGTCGCAAACTTCAATGTACTCAACGCCCCTTATTGGGAGGCATGGTGCCTACAACCATCGGACACCCCATTTGTTTCTACATGCGTGAATGGAAAACTCATCCACCATTGATTTACCATTAAGTACTATTTGAAAGTTATTTAAAATTCTTTGCTCCGGAGATGAATTAGAATGAAAATCAATACTGTACTTATTGAAACTGTAGTCTGCACGGGGGCTCCAGGAAAAGAAGCTCGATTCAAAAGAATGCTCGATGTGCGTCAAGAATACAAACGTAGACAATCTGGATGTCTCGCAGCATGGATTGCACAATCAACTGATGGCCAAGGATTATTTCTCGTCCATTCAGTGTTTGAAGATAAAAAGTCATGGAAGCGGATTTCTAAATCGATCGCTGCTAAACTTGATTCCAAAGATGGTGGGTTGGAAAGCGTGATTG
>JAPKCL010000158.1 GCA_028822955.1 Candidatus Poseidoniaceae archaeon | reverse complement strand
ATTGGTCGAGGCATTGCTGCCAAAGTACCTGTAGAAGTTGAATTAACTGGGACTTACTTTAGAAACGAACCAACGCTTGAGAATGTTCAAATAGAGCAATTCAATTATCTTGATTTGGAAGTTGATTGGCAGCATACTGTGGCACGGTATGACTGTGTGATTATTGCTGCACGTGCCAATGCTGAAACTGAAAAAAAACGAACCGAAGTTTCTGAGAAAGCACAAGAAGCATTCAATAATTTTATTCAAGCAGTACATGCAAGTAAATCGAAACCATTCATTGTAGTCGTCAATGGAAGTTTGAGTTACGGGCACAGGGGTGATGAATTGGTAAGGGTCGGCGACAAAATAAAACCAACCGGTTATGCTCGGTCTTATGCGATTGCCGAAAAACCATTTCGAGAATTTTTAACAGCAGGCCATGATATTGCGATTATTCGCGCTCCATGGGTCATCGGACCAGGTTCTTGGTTTCCTATGATGTATCTCAAACCAAGTCGGATTCCGATTATCAAGAACGGAACACAGTGGATGTCGTTAGTTTCGGTTGGAGATTTGGCAGAATATGTTTGGGAAGTTGTTGAATCATCGAAGAGCGGCGTCCTTCATCCAAAATTGACCTATAGATGCCGACAGAAAGAGTTCGCAGATATTGTGAACCACATCACATCTAAACCAACTCGTCGTATTGGTCTACTCCAAAGATGGAGGATGGAGCCCCAAATGCGTGAATCTGTTCTTGCATCGATAAAACTGGATGACGGCGAGGATTACCAATCGGAACGCCAAGTCTGCGAAAAGAGATTGAAATCCACCATCGAAGAGATTTAATCTTCTTTTTCGTAGACATAAAGGCTGTATTCACCAAGATTCCAAAATGGAGTCCACTGAAGAATTGAATCTAATTTGTAGAACAGTTTACTCCTCATACTTTGGTATGGTGCCCAATGATGTCTGTACCACGCCGGATGAGTGACGCAGTATCCTCTACGGTATTTTTTGGTTAAATCTTTTTTGAAGATGCCGTGAATTTGTCGAGCAGAATAGCATCTTGATGCTAAAAAGCGAGTTGGAGAGTACCCCCCCCATACTTTTTTCAATCGTGCGATTGCTTTTTTGGGTCTAAGCATTACCATATTCCATAGGATATCGAATGCATACCATTTGTTCACAAAAGTAACCACAACCTTCCCACCTGGTTTGAGTACTTTCGACATCTCATTGACTGCTTTTTCCAGTTCCGCACAGGTATTTAGAGCACCGAAGAAGACATAGATGGTATCAATCGAATTTGGCTCAAAGTGTTCTGAACAGTGTTCGGGTCCTCCGAGTATCGGATTCATTTTCGATTGTTTTTGGGCTTTTTTGGTAACGATCGCATGAAATTCAGGAGTGATGTCGAGCCCGTGGATTTTTGCAACTCGGTCATTGCCTGCAAACCAGACCATGTCTAAGCCTGGGCCGTAACCAATTTCGAGTGCACTTTCGACTTCACCATCCAAAACAATTGTTCGAAAGGCGTCTCTTAACGTCTTCAATACATGGTTATCATTTGCTCGAGATTCGAAACTTGATGCCTCTTCGTCATAGTATTCGGCAACGGATTTGTGATATGTATCAGCGTTCATCAAATCTCTCCTAGAGCATTCGTGTATTCTGATTCAATACGAATCTTGTGTGAATTTTCGTGTCCTCTGCATACGGATTTTGAATAAATCGCTTCTTTTGATTTTGACGAAGTTTTCAATTCCTTAATTCGCCTTCGGGCTTCCCATGACTCAATGAAAGTACCAATAATTGGGAATTTCATTATCTTCCACCACCAAGGGTAATCTCTGTTTTCCGATAATTCCATGGGCGATTTCATATCGGAATTTGGTAATACATCCTTCACCCATGAATTCATTCTGTACAATTCACTGATACCATCGTCATCTTTGAATGGAATGATTTGCATCATTTCCCTTGCGCCGTACATGCTTTTTTCGAATTCGAGGGAATCATCGGACATGACCATGTTTGGACAAAGTAATCGTCCACCTGGATGTTCGTGGGAGAGATAAATCGCTAGGGCTCGTATTCTCCATACCCAGCCCGGTTTGGTGATAATCAAAACATCAACATCTCCGTCTTCACCGTTCATACCTGCTGCGACCGAACCAGTTACTGCAAGACCAGTAACTTGTTTGCACGAGTTAAGGATTGACAGTACACCTTTGGTTTCTTCAAGGTGTTTTATTGCCAACTTCTGCGAAGAGTCAAATGCTGTGTTCCTCGGGTGTTTTTCGGAAAAAACAACATCACCTTCTATGCTAAGGTGGGGTGAATTCTCAATGGATTGTAGAAGTGCTTGAATGGAACTTCGGATTCTTAAATTCCGTAACACGTCCTCAAGTCTCATGTGATGTTTGAAGAGATTGGCCCAAGCTAAGACTTCGTCAATTGCTTTGGAGGTTTCATCACTTAGTGTAGCCTCCATTGTCAACAAATCTTCGGTTGGTCACGAGTTTAAGAATTGGAGCCTCGCTTGTGAATCAAGAGAAGCGGTAAAAAGACTGGATGGTTTCAGCAAATATATGGGTACTGATGCGAGTCTAGGGCATCAAATTACCATACAATTGATGCCAGTATTGATGTTGATTGGAGCTATAATGTCCTTGGGTGCAAACTTTTGGTTACCACCGCCACTCATTCTTTTAGCGACATTGGCACTTCTTGTTTTCTGGCTTTACACTATGCGAGAATTGCGATTCGAATGGGAAGATCTTCGCTTCCTCATCATTCCAAGCATTGTTATCGGTGCAGGTGTCCTTACGGTTTACCATTTAATCCCGTCCTTTTACGACCAAGCCTACCATCTACAGATTTCAAACCGCATCCTCGATCGGTGGACATGGGAACCTACTCACCAAGGGATGAGTTATTCATTCAGGCCGGAAATTGTCTCCGGAATCGCTGCTGTTGAACTTTGGCTAACTGGAGAAACTTCGATTGTTTACGTGACGCCAACGCTTCTCCTTTTCTCGGCAGCGTGGTCAATACAACATCTCGGGGAACATTACAGCAACAGGAAGTGGGGATTCATCTCCGGTGCCATATTCTGCTTACTACCTGTTACCATTATGTTCGGTAGGACTATGCTTCTCGATATCGCAGTAGCAGGAATGATCGTTTCCGTATTTCACCATCTTCATTTAAGTTCCAATACAAATCGCAACACGCTCATTTTGATAGGGGTTCTCATC
>JAPKCL010000157.1 GCA_028822955.1 Candidatus Poseidoniaceae archaeon | reverse complement strand
TTTTGTTCAATGCTGTTATCGCAACATTACGCCTTAACCACGTGGCTTTGATGCTTCAACATGGGAATTCGGATGCTGAGCATATCGAAACCCTCAACACCTTGTTGGGCAATCCGATCATCCCAACTGGCATGATTCACAGCGTACGTCATTTGGTTTTAGAGCATGATATCGGGCTACCATCACTTGTTCGTTGGTACCAAAACCATGACGCCTTATCTCCGTGGCACACCCTTGCACGTGCGGCGGTCTATGCATCAAACCAAGAAGAGTTGAATGCTGCTCGAGACTATCGTAAAGCAGGAGATCATGAAGAGTTTGATTACGAATATTCACTTACGTTGTATCGTAAAGCACTCATTCATTTGGCATTCGCTGAGCAATGGCGAGAAGCAGTTGAACTCCTTGATGCACAACCTGCTCTCAAGAGTGCAATTACCCAACGTTTCCAATTATACCTCCGTGTTTCGCATACGGCCAAATCAAAGGATACTAATTCAGCAACCCGCTTACTGAAAGAGTTCGTTAAGCGAACTAAAATGGAAATGGAAGAGAATGAGGAAGGCGAAATGATTGAAGTCATGAAAGTCTACCATGCAGAAGACGATTTAGACATGCTCAAAACCTATCCTCATGAACACCCACGGCCACTTCCAACAGATCCGTTTTGTGGAAGAGTTACCGCAGCTACAAACTCGTTGCACAAGAACCGCCGAAGACAAAAGAATACGTTTGATACCCGATTTAATCAATTGATGCAATTCGGTTCTCCATCAACTGATGAAGTCTACTCACTCGCAAGTGAAGCCGCGAAAGTTCGCCCTGTCGACGGTTTGATGTTCTTGGAACGGGCCCAAAACAGCGTATATTTCAACGAGACCGAAATTCGGAGTTTGCAACAGGCTGAATTGTCCCTTTTCTCTGTCAATAAATCTCAAATTCCAAACGCATCTCGTCGATATCTCCGTAATCTCTCCCTTGTCCCATTGGTTATTGTCGATACCAATATTTTGGTCGATGCTTTAATCGGTCGGATCTCTGAAAAGTTACACCTCGTTGGTGAAATCAGCCTCGATATTCAAGGCCAAGGAAGCTTCCATAAAATCCTCCTCAGCAAAGCGAATGATAAGAAATTACAACTGTGGCTACCCGATATTGTCAAGCAAGAATTAACCGGTATCGCTTCTGGAGTTAATCAATTGAAGAGCCGATTCGATGATGCTTTAGTATCGCCAGAATTACTTGATAATATATTCAATGCAAAGACACTCACTGCTCTGGTAAATGATGTCCTCAAGGACTACAACACTTGGAGTCCAATGGATTTGGAAATTGAATCCGAAGCAGGCTCTGAAGATACGAAAGCTGCGATTGAAAAGTTCTTACTCGAATCAACAGAGATTTACGAAGAAATCACTGCTATGAAGCGAACCCGTGGAGAACCAATCCGAACCGTTCTCGAAGGTCGCGATATTTATCCAGAAGCACCGGATAGAACTCTGATGCGTATCGCTTCTCAACTTGCAACTCAATCTCTCCAAGACCTCGGAACAGTATTGATTGCAACTCGTGACGGTGATTTCACACTCGTTGCTCGAGCTTTCGAAGAGCAATTTGGCTTTGGAATAGCCAAAAATAGCCGTTCACTCAACGCTTGGCTCAAGTGAGTAATCACATGTGGGAAATCATTGCATCGCCAAAGGCGCTGCAAGAGAGGAGTATTGCATCATCCATCAAACGTTCAAAGTCGTAGGTGACGGTTTTTGCAGATATTGCTCCTTCCATACCTTTGACAATCAAGTCAGCGGCTTCGATCCAACCCATGTGCCGAAGCATCATTTCAGCGGAGAGAATAAGTGAACCTGGATTTACTTTGTTTTGACCAGTATACTTTGGAGCAGTACCATGGGTCGCTTCAAAGATAGAAATCCCAGTTTCATAGTTGAGGTTCGCACCTGGTGCAATACCGATTCCGCCAACTTGTGCAGCTAATGCATCGGAGATGTAATCGCCGTTCAGATTCATCGTTGTCAAAACAGAATATTCCGAAGGTCGAGTAATAATTTGTTGTAGCATTGCGTCAGCAATGACATCCTTTACGAGAATTGTCTTACCGGTATTTGGGTTTTCAAAGGTGCACCATGGGCCACCATCGATTTCAGTTGCTCCGAATTCATCTTTAGCAATTGAATAACCCCAATCGCGGAATCCGCCTTCTGTAAATTTCATGATGTTTCCTTTGTGAACAATGGTCACACTTTCCTTATCGGTCTCGACGGCGTGTTGGAGAGCAGCCCTGACAATTCGAGCAGTTCCTTCTTGTGAAATCGGTTTGATACCAATTCCGGAAGTATTCGGGAATCGAATTTTATCGACGCCCATTTCATTCTGCAAGAAATCGATGACCTTCTTGACTTCAGCGCTACCTGCTTCCCATTCAATACCAGCATACACGTCTTCACTGTTTTCTCTGAAAATAATCATGTCAACATCACCAGGTGATTTGACTGGAGAAGGAGTTCCTTCATACCAACGCACAGGACGAACACAAGCATACAAGTCGAGTTTTTGTCGTAGAGCAACATTCAACGAACGAATGCCTCCACCTACAGGAGTTGTTAATGGTCCTTTAATTGAAATTAGGCCAGACCGAATTGCGTCTAGTGTTGCTTGAGGTAGCCATTCACCAGTTGCATTGAATGCTTTTTCACCGGCAAGAACTTCAGACCAAACAATACCTTTGCTTCCATTATACGATTTTGAAACAGCAGCATCAACTACTTTCATCATCACAGGTGAAATATCAATTCCAATCCCATCACCTTCGATGAAGTGAATTATTGGGTCATCGGGAACATTGAGTTTACCGTTGTTTAATGTTACTGGGGTTCCTGCCATGGCAATCAAACTGACGCAGATGCATCCCCTTCAAGAATGAACCGCCCCACGGACCTCCATGCAAGGGCGAGTAGAGTGGACCGGAGGAAACGGTCTTTTGTGCACGAATTCTAATCAACAGAGCCTCGAAATGGATTGGGAAGATGGCCCTTCTCCTATGCAAGTTACCCTTCAAATGATTGGAGCATGCTCTTTAGTCGATGTAATTGTTGGTCTTAAAGATCGTAACTTTAGCAAAGCTTGGGTTGAACTCGATAGTACCCGGGCAGAAACAACTCCGCGTGTTTTTGAAACAGTGG
>JAPKCL010000156.1 GCA_028822955.1 Candidatus Poseidoniaceae archaeon | reverse complement strand
TGGAATGGACCATTCAGTACCTTCGCGAATTACGACGCAGGTACTGAATGGTCCATTCCAACACCGGATTTGGTACCTGGAGATGTTGTTAAACTCGATGAAGGGTTAAATGTCCCTGCAGATATTCGTGTTGTTGAATCGTATCAATGTAAAATTGATGAATCTTCCTTGACCGGAGAATCAAACAGTATACTCAAATCAACAGACGCCCTACCTTCATCGACACTTCTTGCTGATCGTAATAATATGGCATACATGGGAACATGTGTTTCGACTGGCCGTGCTATTGGTATTGTAGTTGAAACTGGGATGTCGACCGAACTGGGACGTATTGCAAGCAATATTGTTGGTTCGGAATCACCAAAGACTCCACTTGAATTAAAATTAGAATCTCTTGGTCGGTTTTTAGGATTTATTGCCTTAATCGTGGCTGCGCTCTTGGTTTCTATCAAGGTCCTCATCGCTTATGGAGACCCTGCCATCGACACCATTGGTCTTCGCGATGTGGCAGTTGAGCAATTCATAGTTGCGATTGCCATTTTTGTAGCGATTGTCCCTGAGGGTTTGCCGATTATCCTCGTGATTACACTTGCCCTTGGTATGCGTAACATGGCGCGTCACAAGGCCATTATTCGTCGAATGAAAGCCGTTGAAACACTCGGCTCAACTACAGTCATTTGCTCGGATAAGACTGGCACTCTTACCAAGAATCAAATGACTGTTCGCCAATTTACTACTACCGATGGGACATTTACTGTTTCGGGTGAAGGGTTCAAGCCGAAAGGCAAACTTTCGTATGAAGGCATCGAGGTATCTGATTCTAAAATGGAACAATTGCAGAGCGACCTCGCATTCCGACTCTCCGCAGCTTGTCTAAGCCTTTGTCATAATTCGCAGATTTCTAAAGTCGAGTCGCAATGGCAAGCAATTGGTAACCCTACCGATTCAGCATGTGCAGTATTGGGTTGGAAAATTAATGGTGATGTTCGCAAATTCGCACAACGCCATTCCCGCATCCATGAGTTCTTTTTTGACACAACACGAAAACGTATGACGGTAATACATGAATATGAAGGAGAGCGTTGGGTCTTTTCCAAAGGTGGAGCTGGCGGTTATGTTTCACTTGCAGAATGGAAAATACGAGATGGCGAAATCGTCCCCATCGAACGGGCTGATATCGAAGCGGCTTCACTAGTCAACAAGGATATGGCGAGTCAAGCAATGCGTGTTCTTGCTCTATGTGCTCGCAAATTAGATGATGATGAAGACATTCATGATGTTGAAGTCGTCGAATCTGGATTTATTTTCCTTGGCCTCGTAGGCATTATGGATCCTCCTCGTGCTGAAGTGAAAGATGCAATTGCCATTTGCCAGCAAGCAGGAATCAGAGTCAAAATGATTACAGGTGACCAACAATACACAGCTGAAGCTATTGGCCGTGAACTCAACATCACAGAAGGAGGAATTGCCCCAATTAACGGTAGCGTCCTTGCAACACTTGACGATGATGCCATCAGTGAAGCGGCTTCTCAAGCAAGTATCTTTTCGAGAGTTACTCCGGAACAAAAAATGCGTATCGTCTCTGGACTACAGGCACGTGGCGAAATTGTTGCAATGACAGGTGACGGAGTGAACGATGCACCAGCCCTTTCACGAGCGAATATCGGTATTGCAATGGGGATATCAGGTACCGATGTAGCGAAAGACGCCTCAGACATGGTGTTACAAGACGATAATTTTGCGAATATTGTTCACGCGATTGAAGAAGGCCGTAAAATTTATCAAAACATTCGTAATTTCGTTCGCTATCAAGTTTCGACGAATGTAGCTGCCGTCGCCCTAATCATCATCTCAACATTTGTTTTCGGTTGGAACTTACCGCTCACTGCTACTCAAATTTTAGTGATTAATATCTTGATGGACGGCCCACCTGCGGTTGCTCTAGGTGTGGAAAAGAAACACGGTAATGTCATGTCACGCCCCCCGCGTCCGGTGAACGAAGGTCTTCCCAACTTCAGCGATATCGTTCTCATTTTTTGGCTAGGGGCAGTCATGGTCACCGGGACTCTTTTGGTCTTCTTCCTTGCAGGTGGAGGCATAAACGGGGAACTCTGTGAAACAGCACCTCTCACCGACCTTGACACATTTAACGGGTATGATATGGATGAGTGCATCGCCGGGGATACCGCTGCTTCAGAGGATTATGCAGATGCTAAATTTGCTTATGCTCAAACTATGACTTTTTCGGTCTTTATCCTGTACCAACTGTTCAATGTCGTCAATTGCCGGTCAAGTGATGAAAGTATATTCAAACTTGGAATCTTCTCAAATAGAGCGATAAATTATGCATTGATTATCTCTCTCAGTTTACTACTTTTCTTCGTTCAACTTTCAAATTATACGATCCCAATAATGGATGTTCAAATTGGCAATCTGCTTTCAACCATGACCCTTCAAGCAAGCGACTGGTTTGTGATTACTCTGGTTGCGTCTGGTGTTTTTATCATTGACGAGTTCAGAAAGTTCATTGTCAATTCACGTGTTTTTGCAGTTCGATGATTGTCGTTTAGTTCCTTATGGGAACAACCACATCTTGAAGAATGGAGCGCCACAGGTTGAGCCATGTCAGCATGGGAATCTTCAACCCAAGATGCTGGTTCAAACGTAGAATGGAAAGAAAACCTTCCGCGTCTGGTTGGTGACTTATCCTCTTGGAGTGAGCAGATTCAACCTCTGGTCGAAAAGGTAGCCAGCGGTCAGCGACTGACGCTCGGCGATGGCCTACTTTTGTATTCACATCCGAACCTTTCCGAAGTTGGTCGGCTATCCAATTGTGTCCGAACCGCACGATTCGATTCTTATGCGTTTTTCAATTCGAATGTTCATGTGAATCAAACAAACGTGTGTGTTCTCGCATGCAAATTCTGTGCTTTCCGACGCTCAAAACGTGCCGAAGATGCGTATTCACTTGATGTCGAGGCTTACCTTGATGATTTGGCACAATATGCAGATTTTGTCGATGAAGTTCATTCAGTAGGTGGTCTTCACCCTGACTGGGATGTTGAGCATTATGAATCGCTATTCAAGGCATCAAGGCAGCGATTCCCTCACATTGCGATCAAAGCATTAACTGCAGTTGAAATAAAGCATCTTTCTCAGTTGTCAAATATATCATTCAAAGAGACGCTTCAAAGACTGAAAAATGCAGGTCTAGGTTCATTGCCTGGTGGCGGTGCTGAAATTCTTGATG
>JAPKCL010000155.1 GCA_028822955.1 Candidatus Poseidoniaceae archaeon | reverse complement strand
ACCTGCAAACACCACCCAATACAACTTTTCAGTGCCGTCGGGTTACAGTGGAGAATCCTATTACATGATCACACTTTCTGATAAACTTGGCAACCACCAAACAAACCTTTCCAATGCTCCGAGTTCTCAGATAAATGAATACACGTTATCCGAAAATCAGAACATCGTCACTGACCTCTCCGCTTCACATGGAGTAGGAGTTACTGTGCTCACATGGACTGATTTAGCAAACCATAGCGAGGCACAATACCAGGTTTGGCGTTCTACGAACGGCCAAATTAACGCTCCATCCGATGGAACACTCATTACAATTGTCGACGCTGGAATTCACCATTATAACCACACCTTGGACGAGGGAGTTTCAGAAAACGCATGGTATGCAGTTACCGTTCTGGGTTCTTTCGGAACAGATGATGTCATCTATGCTCAAACCAACATTACGATTTCACTTAATTCATTGAGTGCTCCTCTCGTTGAAGACACCAAAAAACCCAGTCCACCTACCGTATTGGGTGCAACCTATTTGGCGAACGGTACGACACAACTTACATGGAATGGCGATGGAATGGAACAAGGGACTCAATGGATGATTTACCGTAATCTCTATGCCGACCTGTCTGAACAAGCGTACTGGGTCAAAGTTGCTCAAATAGAAAATACTGTAGCTTCTCAAATCACCCTTTACATCGATACCGCCGCTGGTGTTGGAGAGGTTGTGACTCCAGTGTATGCTATTGGAGGAGTCGACGTCTTTGGGAACACCATGGATTTCGAAGATTGGACTCAAAGTGAATCAGTCGATGAAGATCGTCAAGCTCCAAATGTCCAAATGAAACTCTATGACTCACAAATGAATATAGAAACGAGTCGGTGGTTCACCGGAGGTGAGACAGCAACATTTTCTAATCTTCGAAGTGATACCTATACCATCAAACTCTTGTTGGATGATGATGTCGTCAGTGTCAATTATACAATGTCCACGAATGCTCAGAAGCAAACCATTGCAGTTGATGAAAATGCAGCAGAGATAACCATTACTCTTTCGAATCAAACCGAAAACATCACCGTATTCTACACAATAACTGACGTGACAGGTAATTTTGTTTACTTTAATACGGTATTTTGCACCAGTTGTTTGATTGAAACTACTGATGAGGTACAAAACGAGAACTCCGAGCAATCGGACGAGGATTTAGTTGGAGAGTCCGACGAGGATTTAAGTGCTCAAGTTACTGGATTGCTGGCTGCATGTATCGCTTTGTCGCTCATCATTATTACGATTAAGGTGCGAGGAACAAAACCAATCAAGAGTGCTTCAGGACTTCCATCGAAATCGGAAGACGATTGGATTTCGAAGTACATCAACGAGAAGAACGATTGATTCCTTTACGACTGAATCAATACAAGATTCCCTGCGGATAAATTATAGTTCTGACAGAACACGGAAATTTATGAACAGATGGATTTTACTGAGTCTCGCCATCCTCTCTGAAGTCGTCGCTACCTCATCGCTCAAGTCAACTGAAGGTTTTACGAGGCTTTGGCCTTCAATGATAGTGCTCATAGGCTACTGCGCAGCATTTTATTTCCTTTCTCTCACGCTTGACACCATCCCTATAGGAGTCGCCTATGCGGTTTGGTCTGGGATAGGGGTTGCAGCAATTGCACTCATCTCGGTGATGTTTTTCGATCAACGCTTAGATACGCCGGCACTCGTTGGAATGGGTCTCATAATAGCAGGCGTAGTTGTATTACGAGTGTTTAGTAACGCCACAATCGAATAGCCAGCGGCAGTGCCGCAACTCAAATCCAGATGAGATTCTAGCAAGCAAAGATGTGTAATTGAATTCACTCTTGAGTTGCTGTCGGAATTGGCCCGACACCGAATCCAGATTGGCTGGAATCGATTGGCTGGTACTTGTAGAGAAGCACTCCAAAGGTTCCACAAACAAGTGGTGCAAAGAGCAAGGGCAACAGTGCAGTAACGAATTGTGTTACTGCAAATATGGATAGGCCCATGAGCCCCATTACGTATCCGACAACATTGGTGGTCGAAAATATTTTCTTGATATACGATATTACTCCGTTCATGTCTAAGCACTAGTGAGAGAGGTATATGACGGTGTGTTTTTTCCTTGCGCGAATTAAACGGACTACTGCGAGGCTCTTTTGGAGTTTTACGACAATGGATTAAGCAGTTCAACTAAGCATGCCCATACCGGCATTAACCGACGGTTCGCTTGTGAAGATACGGAATGATGGTCCAAGTCTGCACCTGCATCTCCAGGTTCACGACCTGCAGCCCAATTTGAAGATATACAGACGGCTGCGTAGGGAAGGTTGAGTTCACGAGCGAGTTTCGCTTCTCTAGGCATTGTCATTCCAACCATGTGGCCACCGAGAGTATCGATGGCATCAATTTCTGCCTTCGTTTCGAAATGAGGACCCTGGGCGAGCCAATAGGTGTAGGACATTCGCTCATCACTTGAGAATTCTTGTACAGAACGTAAAACAGCACTCAACCGAGTATTGAGAGACGTATCGAACGGTTCTGTGACTGATGTAAAGACTGCGGAATCATCATGGAAGGTAGTGGCAACACCGGTGAAGTCAATGTATTGTTCTGCCAATCCAACCTTCCCAGGAGGGAAATCAGAGGGTATGGCACCGACCGAACAAACGGCCATCACCGCTTCACAACCCGCATCAAAGAGGGCACGCATATTGGCACGATGTTCAATTTGGTGGGGTGGCTTACTGGCATGCTCTCCGTTATGGTGACGCTGTAAAAAGAACAATTCTTTTTCCTCATTACCTGTCGTAAGCGTCATACATGTGAGTGGAACATCGCCCCATGGAGTCTCAACTGTGACCTCATCACGTCGAATTAATCGAAGTCCAGATTGCTCCATTTCTTCGCCAACGGTCATGTTGATGAGACCAGTTCCGCCAATCACTCCGAGTCGTTTCATATCCCTTCCTCGCGTTCACTGCATGTCAAACCTACGGCTAAACTGTAGTCGAGACCTTGCTTTCGCTCACGTTCATAGAGAACGTCGTTCTTGAACAAATCACTCGTTCAAACGAGCAATCAAGTCTGCCTTCTTTCCAGAGACAGGCTTTCCTGCAGCCTTCAAAAGTTCTTTGAGTTCTGCAACCTTCATTGAATCGTAATCTGCACTTGGTGCAGCTTCTTCAGCAGGTGCTTTTTCAGCAGGTGCTTTTTCAGCAGGTGCTTTTTCAGCAGGTGCCTTTTCAG
>JAPKCL010000154.1 GCA_028822955.1 Candidatus Poseidoniaceae archaeon | reverse complement strand
GCCAACCGGATCAAGCGCACCGGTTGGCTCGTCTGCAAGGATGAGGCGAGGTTTGGTAATCAGTGCACGAGCAATCGCCACACGCTGTTGTTCTCCACCACTGAGCATCATTGGCAAAGCATGAGCGCGATGGACCATTCCTAATCGGTCCAACATTGCATCTGCAAGTTTCAATGCTTTACGAGAAGAGACCCCTTGGTGACGCAGGGGTTGTGCAACATTGTCACGGGCATTCATATTTGGCAGGAGATTGCCTTCTTGGAAAATGAATGAAACGGTCTTTTGTCGCAGTTCAACGAGTTCTTGTCCGGTCAAACGTGTCATGTTTTTACCGGCTAAAGAAACGGAACCTGCACTGGCTTTCATCAATCCGCCAAGGCATTTCATCAAGGTCGATTTCCCAGAGCCTGAAGGACCAACAACAGCAATTGCTTCACCTTCTTTCATATCGATATGGAGTCCACGCAAAGCCACAACGTTTCCGTCTTCTGCTTTGGATTCGTAAACATGATAGAGGCCGTCTGATTTCAAAATACTCTCTTTCATACTTCACTCCCCCTTGAGCACACTGGCCAAATCTGATTTCAATGCTCGGCGAGTTGTCACCAAAAGTGCGACGACAACTGCTGCAAAGACCGACAGTGAGACCAGCAACAATTGACCCCACGGATAGACTAACGTCCGCTCTATCGTTGTTGAAGAGCCGCCGAATATTTGGAATATGAATCCAAAGATGTCAAAGAATCCATTGAATGAAAGGGCCACTCCGACACCAAGTACAATTCCAAGCGCCATTGAGACCATAACGATGGAAAGAATTTCGAACAGTACCAAACGGATGATTTGATTTGGTGATGCTCCAATAGCTTGGAGGACTGCCAATTCTTTCTGACGTTGACTCAAAACGAGTGAAAGGAACACGAAACTCGAGGCAACAGCAGCAATGCTCGCTACCACGAATTGGAGTGAAAGCAGACCTGGTGTTCCAAAGATAAGTCCACCGTCTCGCTCGACACTCTTGTGTGAACTTGACCAATCCAATACACTGGAGACTCGGAAGTCTGCAGACAAGGTCGAACCAAGTGCTTCGAGAGAATCATCACTCAGTCCGCTGACCTCAACAATCCAAGTTGTAGACGTATGATTCGTTACTGCATCAGCACCGACAAAGGATTCCCAAGAGGATTCTCCAATGATCAATGACGAACTCATGGCTGCTGAACTAACGCCAGGAATGTACTCATGAACTCCCATATAATTCAGAGAGGATTGGTACGGTGTAATGATGATTTGAACAGTGGTATCTGCCAAGAACAGTGGGGCTGCGAGTGGAGGTGGCGTTTGAGAGAATCCAGTTGAACAGCCGGTATCTTCTGCCGAGGTTCCGTCAGGACATGTGGCATTTCCGAGGTTTGCATTTGAAAGAACACCGTTACCGAATGCTCCAGTTAAATCCGCTCCGATAAGATTTGCACCTTCGAGAGAACCACCCATGACATTGACAAATACAGCATTTCTAAGATTTGCTCCTGAAAGGTCTGCACCTTCTAAATTGGTATCATAGAACAAGGCTTGCGAAAGATTTGCGCCCGCAAGATTAGCGTTCGAGAAGTCAGTACCAGTCAAGTCCACAGGTCCAAAGTTCCTCCCACTCAAATCTTGGTCGGAGAGGTCTAATCCAGACCAGTCTCCTTCCATAAGCGAAGAATACGCCATGAAGAGAGCCGCTGGGTCTGTTTCAGTTGCACCACCTGATGAGAAATTAAAACTCAATTTTTCCCAATTGAAGGTGATCTCTTCGGACTGTTTGTCTGTCGGTTTCAGAAGCACATCATCTAGACGATTTTCGTTGCCACGGCCAGAGCCTGCAATGTCCAATGAATACGCAGCATCTTCTCCAGCGCTAAAGCCTCCGTTACGATAAGCAGCCATTGCGGCGTCGATGTCCGTTCCGGGGATAGATTGTTCACTCCATCGAAGTATCTCTTCATTATCATCGAGCACAACCCATGTTTGTAATTTATCTCCACCGTTTGAATCTGAGAGGAAAAGACTTGGAACGGTCGTTGCAGTTGCCGTGACATCAGCATCGGTAAAGATAGAAACCAACGAGAGCAGTTGGGCTTCATCATAACCCTGTTCGAGTGTGATCTGTAAATCTGAGCCAACTGTAGCATCAGTGGTCTTCTCGTCGACCAGTGTACCGGTGTAGCCTTGAACTGCAGCGAGTGTAACAATGGAAAGAGTGAGCAACATAATGACGGCCAATCGATTGACTGACTCGGCTGAACCGGAACCCTTGAGTCCGCGCTTAACGTCGTTCAAAAGTGGTGTTCGTCCAAGAAGGAGTTGCATGATTTGTGGTCCTTTGGCACCAATTCTTCCAAGCAACAGCGCACCACCAATCCAGAGAGCGAATGGTCCGATAATACCGATGAGACCTTCGACGAAGAAATTGGAGATAATACCATCTTCACTGCCGTTCATTTCAAGCCATGTATCGGTGACTGCAAGCATACCAAACAAGAACGAAAGCCAATGAAGCCACCGTTTTGGTTCCGCTTTCGTCGAAGTTTTTCGTACGCCTTCTTCAATTTCAAGAGATATGAAATCACGAGCTCGGCTGCGGCCAAACAGCATAGCAAGTCCGAGCGTAGTCACAGCTGTGAAAACAGTTGAACCGACGCTTAAGGTCGGATTCACATCGAAATCACCGGTTCTGAATTCCATAAATCCGACCGCTGAAAGAACGATAGGAACGGCAAATAACGCCAGTAAATACCCTGCTAGCCACGCAACAGAAGACATGACGAAGAGTTCTAACAGCACCATACTTTGCAAACTTTTAGCATCCGCACCAATCACGCGATGTATGCTCACTTCTCTGCGTCGTTGTTCAAGTGAGAGCACTAATCCATAGATCAGTACGGAAATTGAAAGAATAACAATTGGAATCATAATGATGTAATCGAAAATCTGAATCAAACCAAGGAAGATGTTGAGGAAAGTAATTGTTCCACTGACGATATCGGTGTAATACAATTCAATTCCATCTTCGGTATAATTGCCAGCTTGAACGCGTGTTCCAAGGTCCTCCAGCCAATCTGCTGCATCATCAGTCGATGTTGTTGGCAATTGTCCCTGGTCAATGGTGACACCGAGATACATGTGGTCATTATCCATCAACGCTGCTCGTTGAGATTCTTCAAGAACCTCCCAAGTGGTAAAGATTGGATTTGGACCAAGTGTTGGATTGCCGAAGTCCCATGGGTCATAGATTCCAACAACC
>JAPKCL010000049.1 GCA_028822955.1 Candidatus Poseidoniaceae archaeon | reverse complement strand
GTGAATCGTGGACACCTGTGGATTGTGCGATTGTCGGAATGTCAGACAATACTGGGTCAGTCGGAGGCATCAATACCTTGTCGATAACGTGGACTACGCCGTTACTTGCGAATTGGTCCGCTGTTGTGACTGTTGCTCCTTCAATGGTGACTGCATCGGCGGTAACGGTGAAACTTGCATCATCCCCGTTAACCATTGTGACGGTGAGTCCGTCGGTGACATCGGTTGATGCAACTGCACCAGAGTAAACGTGGTAGAGTAGAATGTCAGCCAAAACTGCAATTTCTTCATCGGAGACGAAAGTGTCCAGATCGATACCTGCTTCGGTAAACGCTGCATCTGTTGGAGCGAACACGGTGAATGGTCCATCTCCTTGTAGAGTTTCAACGAGGCTGGCCTTAGTGAGTGCCGCGACGAGTGAATCGTGGACACCTGTGGATTGTGCGATTGTCGGAATGTCAGACAATACTGGATCGAGTGGCGGCAAAATGACTGCATCGATGATGTGAATGACTCCATTACTGGCCTGAACATCAGCGGTAGTGACTGTAGCACCTTCTATTGTGACTGTACCAGTGGAATCAACTGCGAAAACAGCTGCATCACCGTTAACCATTGTTACCTCCAATCCGTCGGTAACGTTGGAGGATGCAACTGCACCGGAATAAACGTGGTAGGTGAGAATGTCGACCAGTGTAGCGTTTTCTTCTGGCGTATCAAATTCGGCTAAGTCGATACCTGCTGCGGCGAATGCTGCATCAGTTGGTGCAAAGACTGTGAATGGCCCGTCACCTTGTAGGGTTTCTACGAGCCCAGCATGTGTGAGTGCTGCGACTAATGAGTCATGGACTCCAGTGGCTGCGACGTTCGTTGGAATATCTTCAGACTCATCTGCCGCAACATTTAGTGGGAGGGTCGTCATCAATAGGCTGGCTAAAATGAGGGATGCAATTGCTCGCTTCATGGGTGACATGCCTCACAACCCCTTCTTAAAGGCCTGTAAAAATCCCTCACTGTTCAAAACGGTGAACGATATTCATCGACATCTTCTGCTATACGGAGCAGTTGATTGTATTTCGCAACGCGGTCACTACGTGCTGGTGCACCGGTCTTGATCTGACCTGCACGAGTTCCAACAGCAAGATCGGCAATAGTCACATCTTCAGTTTCTCCACTGCGATGCGAAATCACGTTGTTGTATCCGTTTGAGGCTGCAAGATCCATGGCTTCAAGCGTTTCAGTTACTGTTCCAACTTGATTCAATTTGACAAGCATGGCGTTAGCAGCACCAAGTTCGATCCCTTGCGCTAACCGCTCAGATTGAGTAACAAACAAATCGTCGCCAACAGATTGTACTCGGTGACCTTCTCGCTTAGTAAAATTCGTCCAACCCCGCCAGTCATCTTCACCAAACCCGTCTTCAATAGAGAGAATAGGGTAATCATCAAGCCAGCCAGAATAAACATTGGCTAATTCTTCACTTGAAAGTACTTTACCGTCCATATGATAACCGTCTTCTTTTTGAAATTCTGTGGCTGCAACATCTAGAGCAATGCCCATTTCATCAACAGAATATCCTGCACTTTCGATCGCTCGAACCATGTACTTGAGGCCTTCTTCATTCGCAGGTAGATTCGGAGCAAATCCTCCTTCATCTCCAACTCCGCCAAGCACTCCATCTGACCGGAGTTCTTTTTTGAGTGCGTGATAGGTCTCCACACCGGCCCGAAGTCCTTCTTCAAAGGTGTCAAAACCGTGCGGCATAACCATGAATTCTTGAACATCGACATTGGATGCGGCATGTGCTCCACCGTTGAGAATATTCAACATTGGAACGGGCATTAATCCGCCAGCGACCCCTCCAATGTACTTCCAAAGTGGCAATTCGTGAGAGGCTGCACCGGCATGTAGGCAGGCAAGTGAAGCCCCCAGCATGGCGTTTGCTCCAAGTTCTGCTTTGTTTGGAGTTCCGTCTAATTCAATCATTAATTCGTCGAGAATACGTTGTTCATCAACCGGCATCCCAAGAAGGGCTTCTTCGATACGCTCGGTCACGTTATTGACTGCACGAGATACGCCTTTCCCGAGATACTTTGTAGCATCTCCATCACGCATTTCGAGCGATTCATAGGCACCTGTTGAAGCACCAGAGGGAACCGCTGCGCGTCCGAGAAGATTTCCATCAACATAGCAATCGACTTCGACAGTTGGGTTTCCACGGCTGTCGAGAATCATTCGAGCATCGAGACCGGTGATATGTCCTGACATTGACTTCCCCATTTCACCCCAACCAACGGCGCCCTTTCAATGAAACGGAGAAACCTCACAATAAAGCATTTTTAATCATTTAAGGTAAACCCTTCCACATTCCGGAAGCATCTATCTCACTAAGGCCGTAAAAAGGCAAGAAGGTGTATTGATATACTCTAAACCGTAGGACCCAACATGCCTCGTGTTTCCGAAATCGACCGCGCTATACTTGCCCAGCTACGAACCAATGGACGGATGTCCTATGTGGAACTAGCAAAAGAAGTCGGTGCATCGGAACGAACAGTACGTACACATGTTCGCAAAATGGAAGAGGATGGAACCATTCGAGGCTACACTGTTCGAGAAGGAGGCGTTGGATTGACTGCTTTGGTTCGTATCAAAGTATCTCCAGGTGCTGAAATTGGTTCATTTGCTTCCGAGGTGACTGGATGGGATGGAATCGAAATTATTTACGAAGTCTCCGGAAGTGCTGACTTGGTTGCACTGGTTCACGTTGATGATACCATGTCCTTGCGAACACTGCTCGATAAAATGTGGCTTGCTGCACCGAACGAGATTGCTTCGACGACGACTGAGTTAGTTCTTGAACAATACTGATTATTCTTCTTCATCCGAAGGAGGCGCAACTTCTTTCTTGACTTTTTCATCAGGAAGGCTGTAATCGATTCCACAACTTCTACAGACTAGGTTTTTATCCCAATCACATTGTCGTCGGCAACCAGACATTATCTCACACTCACAATTTCCATTTGACTGAGCAACCAATCGATTCTGTAACCGATATCTCCGGAGCAACACCGGCAAGCATGGCTTGTATAGCATCATCTAATTCGGTCGACTGAACTCGTGTGGGGTCTTGTGGAGAGTCATCCATTCGCCCTTTATACACCAATTTGAGTTCATTGCTGAAGAGGAAAAATTCTGGAGTTCTTTTGGCATCATACGCATGTGCCACATCTTGGTTTGCATCGTGAAGGTACGGGTATGACATTCCCTCTGCCCTTTTTTGCATATGTTCAAACGAATCATTTGGATAGGCGGTCGGGTCATTTGAATTAATTCCGACAAATCCAATATCAAGGCCATTGGCTTTACCTGCCATTGCTTCAAGACGTGAAATACTGCCGATTACATAGGGGCAATGGTTGCACTCAAAGACGACAATAAGGCCATTACCTCGACGAGAATTCTCAAGAGCCATCATAGAAACTCCTTGAGAGTCGTTCGAATTTTTGAGTTTAAAATCTGGAGCGGTGTCTCCGATCTCGAGGGTCATGTTTCCTTTGAGAGCGCCGTGATTCAAAACACTTCGCTTGAAAAGATGCTTCAAACTTGATAAACGGTCGATTGGAAAGTAAGCGTGACTCCACTCGAAAAAATTTCTTCACATTACCCTCATGAACGAAGAGCAATGCAATGGCTTGATCATATTTGCTCGGGTCATGATTGGGTAACAGTAGAAAGCACACATGGTGAAAACAAAGGTTACAATTTTGAATATGTGGAATTTGAAATCACTCTCAGAGGAGAATCGAAAAGAAAGTACATGATTTGCGGAATGGTCGCTCTAGGTGAAAATGAACTTGTCGAAATACATCAATTCGAGGTAAGAGGGGCAGTTTCACAATATACCGAGCCAACAGTACAAGACCCTTGGTGTTCACTTTGTATCAGCCCACAAACGGGGGTGACGAACTTACCACTTGGTGACCGTTTGAGTTCGATGATTCTATCACTTCACAATGATGACGAGTTAGCCAAATCTATTCCATTATTGGAGTTGTTTTTAGCGCATGGGTCTGAAGAGCACCAATGGATACTCGGCTATTATTCAACAGGCATTTCATTGAATGATGATGAACATGAATTTTATCAACAGATTCCAATTGAAATTCGAAACTTATCTCATCATTTTGCGTGCATCGAAGATGAATTACAAGGCTCAGTATACTCTGCTGAGGAAAGACAGAGTTTCCTCGATGAAGAAATGCGTGCGATTTCACGAGAGATACAAGAAAGGAAGCAAGTGGAAGAGTGATATCGGGCGAGAGTTCATCACTGTTCACTGGATGGTTCGTTTGACTACCATGGTAACTGAACGATGTGGTGGACATATTACGCTCTTGTTTTCAATTTGGAAAGAATCCCATCTTGCACGTCTACAAGGCAGCCGTGGAGCAGGCTTGAATCTTGCAGATGGCGTAGAAGCCACAGTAAAATATCTCTCTACAAATCAACCTGAAATTGAGGCTCAATTGTCTTCAGGGTCCCAGTTAGATACGCCAGCAGGGCCGGTACTTGATGGAGAAATTCAAATTGATGTTGTTGGAATGGATGGAACAGAAATGCTTCATTCAAAACAAATTTACATTGACCTTGTCGAAGAATTAAGAATTGTTCGTTTACTCAAACGAGAAGACTCCTACCATATTTGCGTTGAATTAGAATTACCGACAAGCCAAGGCTTTGGGATGTCAGCTGCAGGATTAATAGCAGTTGCAAGGGCATTTCGAATGCTAACTAAAAAAGGGACTGAGGAACAATACTTTCGTATCGCTCACCGAATAGAAAGAATGCACGGGTCCGGTCTTGGAGATGTCCTTGGGATTTCCGCTAAGGGAGTTGAATTACGCCTAGAGCCAGGAGCACCGGGTTCAGGTGGAGAGGTCGTCAGTTTTACGACCAGTCAACCGATTCTAGTCACTTGGAAACCAGAAGAAAGCCGACACACTTCCGAATATATTGATGATATAAGTTGGCAACGCTCAATATCAAAAGCAGGAGAGCGTTCAATATCTCGTTTACGATTGAAAGATTGGACATTTGAGCGATGGGCGGACCTGATGCTTGAATCAAGAAATTTTGCCGATAGTTCTGGGTTGCTTGAAGAACAAGTACGCAAAGAACTTCTCTCAACAGTCCAAAAGGAGATTTTACTCCTCGACCTTCAGTCTCGAGTTAATGTTCGGTTGTGCATGCTCGGTGTGTCACTGGCAATACTGCCAAGACGGTTGGACAGTCCTCTTGTACAGAATGAATTGGAAAGTATCGCTGATGCATTGAGAGCAATCGGACTCGGTGTTCGAGAAACAAGAATCGAATGATTACTCGCCCGAGCCGAGTTTGCTCAAATCCAAGACATTCGCATCGAGTAACGTGCAACCTGGCATGAAGAGGTTTTGAGAGAAACCATGTCGGTAAACAACAGCACCACTCCCCCATTCCTCAATATAGCGAGCCATTTGTTTCGCCATTTTCTTACGCTGGAATTCGACATCTGCCCCATAGAAGTGTTTTGCATCAATCCATGCAACTGGCTTGCCGTTGATTTCTACATGGTCGAGGAAGAGTAAATCCGGAGTTCGAACAGGTCGGCCCAAATCTTGTTTTTGTTCCTTCACCATTTCGGGTTGGCGGCGTAATCGGACACCTTGTTCTTCAAACCAATCCGCTAAAATGTCCTCAAATAAATCGGCTCGTTCTTGGGACTCCCCTTGATCGACATTTGAGACTCTATCGGCCGCTTCAGCGGCTTCAAACTCGGTTCGTTCGCGCTCACTTAAACGGCTAGGTTGGCGTAAACTTTCCTTGATTTTAGATTTGGACCAGCGCATTTCAGTAAGAATAATTCGAAAAATATTCATCGGTGGGAAATCAAAACGAGTTGACAAATCAACAACGCTCACGCCTTCTTTGTAGAGCCGTAACATGGTTTGACCCTGAGAGCGGAGTCGACCATGCCCGTAGACGGTTTTTTGTTGTAAAAGAGCAGAACGAAGAGAAAGAGCCTGCTCGAGTGTCATTTTGTAATCTTTGGCTATGACTGCAATTTCATCGACTCGTTCATCTTCTAACCAGCCAAATTCACCCTTACGCATCACTTTACCAGCCATGGCTTCTTCGTCTTTCAATGGGACTGGAGATATATCCCATTCAAACTTGAATGTCTTTGGCTCCACCAAATCATCTGGGAAACCCATAGGTGTTGGCTTTTTGTCAAACCTTGCCCGTGCTTGAGTTTCCATCTCGAGAATAACCGAAGCATTCCGTTCTTCAAGGGTTTTTTTGGCTGTACTGCCATACCGTCGCGGGCGGCTTTGACGATTACCTCCGCGGTTGTTCCGAGAATGTGGTTTTTTTCCTCGGCTGGGCTCGCTCATCAAACATCGTCGGCGCCGACCGTCTTTGAATCCTCGCCTTCGAGGATTGTAAAGGAAAAGGGTTGAGATTCTCCATACTGTACGACTCCTTTGGTCACAAGGTCGTTGAGCCATTGAGTTGCAAACGATTTTGCTTGCGCATTGACGCGCCCTCGGAAGAGTTTCGCCCACCAAGGAATGTTCCACCATGCGGCGATCTCGACACCCCCTTCTTCTTCACACAATACTGTGACTGACATTCGCAATGTTTTCAGGGCGGTTCCAAGCGTTTTTCCTTCACGTTGTTGCCCCAACCATTCAAATTCGATTTCCCTAAAGTCGGGCTTTTCCCCTGTTCGAATTGTTTTAACAAGCCATAATTCTTCGATTAATCGTTGACGTTCGATGCGATGTAAATCAAATCTTTGCCCTTCTAAAAGTGAACCTGTAGTTGAAGAGAGAACCCTTTGGGCAGAACTGTTCCAAGAAGGCCACGTATCGAGATTTAGGAGGTTTTCACCAACCTGTATGGACTGAAGCGGCTCAAGGGCGTGTCGCCAGACGCCTTGGGGTGTATCCATGCCATCCCCACTGAGAAACGCATCATGAAGTTGTGGGACAAAAAGCACACGGTTTCAAATGCTGTAACAGCGTCCGTGTTCTATGGGCAGGAGTAGTATTTGCAAAGTATTGGTTGCATTACTTGTTCTAGGAAGTATCTCATCGATACCAATCGATGAAAGATATCTGTCAAATGACATAAACACCCCCTCTGCTGTTGAAGGAGATAATACAACCGTACTCGGATGGGTTTCGCCGTTCGGTGGACCTCTTATGGATTACCTTATTGACAGTTTAGTTTACGAAAATGGGACTACAGTGTCAGCAGGTTGGTTCCAAGGGAATCTCCGATTCCCTAACACTGCAGACCCTGTTGGAGCAATTGGAGGAAGTGATGATTATGATTTCTTTATCGTTTGGATTGACGAAAATGGAAGTGTAAGTTCAGCAATAAACGGGGGTTCAACAGGTTTTGACACCATCGATGGAATTGCGATGATGCCAAATGGCGACCTTATCGTTGCAGGTAACTATTGCTTGAACAGTGATGATGAACAATGTCAACTTGCTCTCGGGGACCTTATGCCATTACAAAAAACAGATGAAGATGATGGGGGAAACGCCTTTCTCGCTCGTCTTGATTCGAACGGCTCATGGTTGTGGTCATCTCAAATTCGAAGCTCAAGTGAACTGTCAGTTTTGGATGTGATGGTTTCAACATCAAATGAAATTCATTTCGGTGTACTCTATCGAGGAATTTTGGAATTTAATGGAAGTGAGATTACAGGGGCAGACGTACCCAATTTACTTATTGCAACCTATGATGAAAACGGGCAAGTTCTTTCAGATAGAACAGCTGAAGCCGACTATGGAATCGAAAATAATGGTGCACTCTGCATGGACGGAACGGGTCAAATGTATGTGACTGTCTCTTACAGTGGTTCATTCCATATTGAAGGATACAACCTCGATACTTTTGGTTCGACGGATATAGCAGTAGCTAGTTTTTCTGAATTTGGTTGGAATTGGGCGATTTCTGCTGGAGGAATTGGGGAAGAACGAGTATGGGATTGTGATGGTAAAACAACTTCAGGGATTCGTGTCGTCGGTGAATTTTCAGGAAATGCTTCCTTTGGATCCATGTTTACCTCACAATCAAACAATGTGGATTTCTTTATCAGCGAAGTGTCTTCAACAGGTGGTTGGGTAGAACTTAAACATGCAGGTGGTCCAGGAATTGACCGTGTCACCTCAGTGATACATTCTCAACAAGGCAGCACTTATATCGCTGGAAGTAGTTCTGCAGGATTGACTCTTGGGGAATATGTTTTGCCAGATTTAGACGGTGTCAACGATAATTCGTATAATGATGTTTTCTTGGCCGAATTATTGGCAAATGGCTCATGGGGGTGGGTCGTACAAGCGGGTGGCGATGGAAATGATGAAGCAACTGGCCTTTCGCTCGGAATCGATGGCTCCCCATTGCTCTCATTCGTGTTCTCAGAAACTTTTGAGGCGGGATTAACCTCTGCTACCAGTGAAGGTAGCTACGACGTAGGCGTTTGGCTCTATCAAACGGACTTCGACAACGACGGAGTGCTGGATGGAGAAGATAATTGTGCTCGGATTCCAAATGCTGATCAGACGAATCTAGATAGTGATATTCATGGTGATGTTTGCGATGAAGATGATGACAATGATGGCATCTTCGATGAGAATGATGATTGTCCTCGAGGAGATTATAATTGGTTTTCAGAAGCCTCAACCGACCACGACAGGGATGGGTGCAACGATGCAACAGAAGATTATGATGATGATGAAGATACTGTTTTTGACCAAAATGACCTGTGCCCTTTGGGACCAGTTGGTTGGATTTCAACTCCTGAAGAAGATGCTGAAGGTGATGGATGTGCCGATATCGATACTGATGGCGATGGTTGGGTTGATCAAATGGATAACTGTCCCAATTATGCAAATCCAGAACAACTCGATTTAGATAGCGATAACATTGGTAATATGTGCGATATTGATGAAGATGGGGACGGTGTTGCCAATCCAACCGATAATTGTCTAAGTGATTCCACGGGTTGGGTTTCAACGTATATTAACGACCATGACCAAGATGGATGTCATGATTCTCTGACTGACTTCGATGATGACGAGGATGGTGTAGGAGATGCAGAGGATTCATGCCCACGAGGGGAAATTCGCTGGGCTTCGAACACTTCGATACCCGATTATGATGGCGATGGGTGCCGCGATTTTAATGAAGATGATGATGATGATGCCGATGGTGTTCCAGATTCAATAGATAATTGTAAGACCGGCATTATTGGGCCAGCAGCACCAGGGCAAGACCTCGATGGAGATGGTTGCATAGACAGTGTTGAAGACCTTGATGATGATGGAGATGGAGTTCTTGATGCCAACGATTTATGCCTTCGGACAACCCTAGGGCGTCAAGTTGGAATTACTGGATGCAGTCAATACCAGCTTGATGACGACCTCGACGGAATTCCGAATGCGATTGATTTGTGCCTAAATACAGATGCTGGCAAGAATGTCGATTTAGCAGGTTGTCAGATTGTCTCCGATAATTCTGCCACCAATGGAGCCTCTTCCAAAGATGGAGGAAAGATATCTTCCATTTTGTATTTCTTCGCTGCATTACTCCTTGGTGGAGCGGCTTTTGTGACTTTTAGCAAAAATAAATCGGCACCTAAAACCTCTTCACAACCACCTCCACGACCAAAGGATTTCCCCAAAATTGAAAGTGATGTATCGCTAAGTACTGAGGAAGAATAGGCCGATTTCATGTCCTAAGTGATACATTCGGTTTGTAAAATCGATACACCATTCAACATATAAGCAAATATCCCTTCAGAGAAGTATGTCGCCTATCATTCGAGTGCTCCTTGCTTCGGTCTTACTTGTGCTCCTTGCTGCTGCTCCAACGATTGAAGGGTCTTCTACTGGAAAGCAAAACCAAGCAAATGGATGTAGTTGTCATGGTACTACCTCTGGAATTACGGCAAATCACAATTTCCCCGCCACTTATACACCTGGAACTGTTTATTCAATCACCATTGATGGAACTGGCGGTACTCAAGCATTTGTAGGTGGTTTTTCACTACAGGTGGATAAAGGGTCTTTTTCAAATGCAGGGACTCGGACTCAATTTGCAGGTCTCAGCGCAACACACACCAACTCTGGCTCACTTAGTTGGACAATGGATTGGACTGCTCCAACTTCAGGTAGCGGTTCAGTAAACATGGCATTAGCGGTTCTTCAAGCAAATGGGAATTCCGCAAACTCTGGAGATACATGGGACACAACATCGGCCATAATTATTGAATCCATCACGCCAAACCAACCTCCTTCTGCTTCTGACTTGATGATCTTGCCTGGAGGAGACACACCCGTTGATGAAGACATTATGCTCGTATACACGTTCGACGATGCGGACGGAGATTTCGAAGTAGATTCACAAATCCGTTGGTCGAAAAACGGAGTTGTCGTACCTGCATATAACGACATGGGCATGTTGCCAGCAACTGCCACTTCAGTAGGTGAAACATGGACTGTTTCAGTGACTCCAAACGATGGGAAAGACTTGGGCTCAACTGAAGTTTGTCCGGACAATGCCGTAATTGTTGACGTCGACTCCGATAATGATGGAACCATGGATCTCGATGATGCATTCCCTCAAGACCCATCTGAAACAACCGACACTGATGGTGATGGAACCGGAGATAATGCGGATGTGTTCCCAAATGATGCTTCAGAAACTACCGACAGTGACAGTGACGGTACTGGAGATAACGCAGATGCATTCCCTCAAGACCCTTTGGAAACACTCGACTCGGACGGAGATGGTGTCGGAAATAATGCCGATGCATTCCCACTTGATGTGACTGAAACCATCGACAGTGACAGCGACGGAACTGGAGACAACGGGGATGTATTCCCAAATGACGCTTCCGAAACATTGGATTCAGACATGGATGGAGTCGGCGACAATGCTGATGTGTTCCCTCAAGATGCGAGTGAAACACTCGACTCGGACATGGATGGTGTTGGAGATAATGCTGATGTATTCCCACAAGATGCAACTGAGACTATCGACTCTGACATGGATAGTGTAGGCGATAATGCCGATGCATTCCCAAATGACGCTTCAGAAACATTGGATTCAGACATGGATGGAGTCGGTGATAATGCTGATGTATTCCCTCAAGATGCCTCTGAAACCCTCGATTCAGACATGGATGAAGTTGGAGATAATGCCGATGCATTCCCACTTGATGCGAATGAAACGCTTGACTCTGATAATGATACAATTGGAGACAATGCTGACGTATTCCCTCTCGATGCGACTGAGACTCTCGATTCAGATAACGACACTGTTGGAGACAACGCCGATGTATTCCCAAATGATGCTTCTGAAACAATGGATTCGGACATGGATGGCGTTGGAGATAATGCCGATGCATTCCCAAATGATGCTTCTGAAACATTGGATTCAGACATGGATGGGGTCGGTGATAATGCTGACGTATTCCCGCAAGATGCGACTGAATCACTTGATTCCGATGATGACAGTGTTGGTGATAATGCTGATGCCTTCCCACAAAATGCGAATGAAACGCTCGACACAGATGGCGATGGAACTGGAGACAATGCACAACTGATTGCAGAAAGTCTAGCAGCAGAACAAGCAGCAGAAGATGATGCTGCGCAAAAGAGAATGATGACCATCCTCGTCGTAGTCATCCTCCTAATTGGTGGTGCAGCAGGAGCGGTTCTGTTCATGCGCAAGCGAGGAAATGATGACGAAGATGTACCTTCTAAGGATTTCACGCAGCAAACAATACCAACTCAAGTTCAACCCGCTCAACAATCATACCAACAACCTGTTCAGCAAACATATCAGCAGCCTGTAGTTCAACAACCTGTAGTTCAACAACCTGCAGTTCAACAACCTGTAGCAATTGCAGAACCAACTGTTCTGCGACAATGGACTGATGAAGCAGGCTATACTTGGAGAACCATGGACGATGGTTCAAACTTCTGGTGGACAGGTACTGAATGGCAAAAGCGCTGATTAAGCGTAGACAATCGCTGGTGCAAGTGG
>JAPKCL010000153.1 GCA_028822955.1 Candidatus Poseidoniaceae archaeon | reverse complement strand
GACGACCAAATCCACCGAAGGCTGGCTCTTCAAAGCCCCAGTCGACCTGTCCATCGTTTGCGACATCGAGTTGCACGTGTTCAGTATGATGTCCAAACGTTAAATCAAACCAAAGGCCGCCGACATTACACGCATTTTCATACGAAATAATGGCGTCGAAACCGAACAATGGCGTCGAAAGAATGTACTCTGTACCACTTTCAAGATCGGTCATAGAGTCGCCCCCAATTCCATTGATTTCTAAGCTTGGAATTTCAGAACAGTCATCTTGAATGAAGGGAGTAATTCGGGTAATTGGACGGTTGAAGTTACTTCGCTCAACCACTGGAGTGTAGGTCGTATCAGTGACAAGAGGAAAGTAATCCATCG
Source organism: Candidatus Poseidoniaceae archaeon (assembly GCA_028822955.1). Classification (GTDB taxonomy): domain Archaea; phylum Thermoplasmatota; class Poseidoniia; order Poseidoniales; family Poseidoniaceae; genus MGIIa-L1. The sequence goes on along the minus strand of JAPKCL010000153.1, from coordinate 2,924 downwards.
GCACTGAACTGCCCGCAGTTTCCCAAACTCCATCGATGATATCAGTCATCATGGAGGAACTTTGGTTGAATCCGGTCCCAACTCGCGTTCCGATACTTAACCCGTGGAATATTGGAGAAGAAAGGCGACTTGGGCCAGAATCAAAAGTTAATTTGAAATTAATAGAAGGATGCATCGTAGAATTAATGTCCCATAGTTCAATTATTTTCCCTTGCAGATTGGCCATGGTCTTTCCATTTCGGTCAATAATGGTTTGACCTGTTGCGGAATCCAGAACTGTCACAGAAATGGTTGCTGAACTGGTTGTTTCCGATTCAAGAGTAAGCAAGCCGAAGCCATTCGGTTGATTCAAACCGCTAGAAACAGAGGGGATGAAGCCGTTAATCGACATGTCTGCTGATTGAGGCAATGGGTCGCCAACACGGAAGTTGTCGATATACCAGCCCGCTTTTCCGCCATCAGTTCCGCCGATGTTATTGTCCTCCATAACGAAACGGAATTGGATGTATTGGCCGATATATTGGTACAAATCAACTGCAACGTTGGCCCAACCTGTTGGGTTGGATACAGAAGTAGAAGAGCCAGCAAGCCCGTAGTCACCTTGGGTAATACCTTGGCATCGTGAATCGATTTGACCTGCATTTGTGGAACCGGAACCTGCGGGGTAGTATCCGTTACCGTACCCAATTCCAGAGGAGTTTGAAAGATCGATATCAATGGAAGAAAAGCCTGCTGGGTCGTTGTCATTAAAATCGTCGTTAAAGGATCCTCGGATTTGCAAATATGCACAATCTCGATAGTAAATAGGAGGATTTGTGCCTGTCCCAGTATCGATATCGAGGTCGTGCCATGAATCAAAGAAAGCCACGTGGTTCTTCAAAGAAGAATCAACATAAATGGTCTCTGAAGTCATTCGATATGAAATACCGACTTGCCCTGCTTGCTCATTGGTATAGTCGCCATCAGTCAATCCTGTGCCCCAACAATCGGTTCCACTGGAACAGTCCGGAACGTTCGAGTTTGGACCGGTTGTCGTAGCATCGATCGTACCTTGGTCCCATCCGACGAAGTCTTGAGTGAAAGCACGGTGGTCGATGAAACCTGCTTCAGTTTCTTCAAAATCTGTAAGGAAGCCTTCGGACTTCAATTTGACTGGGACGGCAGTGGAGCCTTCTTCATACGTGAAATGAGTATCATTCGAAAATTTAGTAAGTTGATTGTTATACATTGGATTCCATACACGAGGCATTGTTTCTAAGTCAACTCGGGAATGTGCACTGTGTTCAATCATGCTGGTTGAAATATCGAGTGAAGCACTTGTCACTGTTTCAGTAGCAGGAAGATGAATTGTACCAGAATCAGTATCGACAAACGGGGCACCATCACGCAATTCAATGTCTGCAGTTTCGTTTCCGTTACCAAAAGTGGTTACATTTGCGGCAGCCGCAAACGGTGCCAAAATCATCAGGAGAACGAGGAACAATGGGGTTTTCAATTGTCGATTATTATGGGTCATAGACTCACCTAGCATTTACCCGAGGATTCCTTCACCTATAATCGCAACGGACACTTGCCCCACTACTCCCTCCTACGGAGGGGTGAGTTGGGTCAACTCAGTTTCAAAGTTCAACATTCCATCTTCAACTCCAAGCATTCTGATGATTTGGTCCAAACCACCTCTGAACCATGTGAACTCCGCATGAGTTCTTGAGGGAGAACCTTGTCGCACAACCATGGAACCTTACTCGAAAGAGGCGGCTATGCTCATTGAGCATGTTTTCCCAGGTGATACGAATGCATACGATACATTGTTTGGAGGAAGGTTACTTTCCCTTATGGATAAAGCCGGCGGGATTGCATGCGCTAAATTTGCCCACAGGGAATTCGTGACAATTTCAATCGATGCGTTAACCTTCATTGCTCCAGCACACCAAGGTGACTTACTCGAAGTAACAGGTAAAGTTGTGTTCACTAGCAGCCATACTGCCTGTACCAAAGTGACGGCAGTCGCCGTCAATAAGGCCAATTGGGAAAAGAAGAAAATCTGTGAAGGGTTCTTCTTTTTCGTTGCTATTGACTCAATGATGCGCCCAATTCCAATTCCACAATTTGTTGTTGAGGATGATTCCGAACAAGAGGATTGGGATCATGCTAAAAATATCCGTGAACAAATGTTGGCAAAACGGAAGAAGTGAATTTACCCCTACCTTCATGTGACCCACATTGGTGGACGAGGCATGCCTGTTCTCAATATTGCTATGATCGGTACCGATGAGTTAGCCCGTGAAATTGCGAAAGCGACCGACCAGAGAGACGTACATACATACGTCCACAAAGAACCAGGACAAGATGGTCCACGAATTCTTTCTATCATTCGACCGGCAAAATATCCTGAACGCCTCCGACCCTTTTTGAATGCACTTTCAGCCGCTCGTGTCGGACTTCTCGAAGTTACGGGAGTGGATGCGACTCTCGGAGAATCGTTGGTTGCTTTTGCCAGCGCCAATATTACTGAAGGGATTGCAGTAATCAATGCACCACAAGGCGAATGGGTCGATGAAGATCAAGTCAAGATGTTGTTTAAGCAAGCAGGTTTAGGGAAATGGACATTTGGTTCGACAGATGGCATTCAGTTACGCAATACTTTGTATCAACACATGGAAGACATGTCCGAAGTATTGTCTTTGAATGCAGCAGCGCCACTGGTGATTCCTATCGACCAACATTTTAACGTCAAAGGCATAGGTTTAGTCGCCATTGGCTATGTTCAATCTGGTACAGTAAATGTCCATGATGAACTCGTATTACTACCAGCAAATGGAACTGGGAATGCAAAATCTTTGCAAGTGATGGATGATGACGTGGCTGCAGCTGTAGCGGGCGACAGAGTTGGACTTGCTCTACGCAATGCCAAGGAAGATCAC
>JAPKCL010000048.1 GCA_028822955.1 Candidatus Poseidoniaceae archaeon | reverse complement strand
GTAATCGAAACTGCTGGTTTCTTTGCATCATCAACAACATCGGAAGAAAAGAAGACGGTGCTCTTGGTGCCTGTTGACGAGTATGCTTCGTTTTGCCCTCGAGCAGTAATCATGAAATCAGCACTGTCAGTCGAACCACTCTCGACCCAATTTTGCAGAACATCGGTAAATCCAAAACTAAACTTCGAACTTGTTTGTGAACCATTTATTCCTGTGTCGGATGCCGTGGATGAAAAGTCTCGGCCACCGTCTGACCAACCGTTTGAGTTTGAGCCTCGATTCCAAGTCACTTCACTTTCAACCCACTGATTTGGAGTCATTTCGTGCATTGAAAGAAGGGCATTGTTGGAGGATGAGTCGCGAGTTAAATCCATTTGGGCATCAAGAATTGTTGCATTCAAAGGAAGACCAAGTAAACCGAGATTGATTCGGAGATGAATAAGTGACTCTTTGTTTGATGTAACACTGGTTTCCATGACATCGACAGAGCCGTATTTTGTATTCTTACTCAGCTGATTCGAATAAGAGTCTTCAATAAATGAGCCGATAGGCCCGAGATCGTCTACATCGACTTCAACGCTTGCTGTCCCATCTCCATTGTCAGTCACATCATGTGCTGGAAGGATGAAACTTTGGGTTACAGACCAATCACTCAAAGTATCTGTGGAATCAATACTTCGAACCCGATAATAGACATAAGTTCCGTTCGAAAATTGTTCTGTCGCTGGAACAGAGTAAGTCCCACCGGTGGATGTTGTCGTGAATGCATTCCAAAGTGTGGAATAATGCCATCCAAGGTCGGTGTCGATTTTGAATTCGGTATCAAGTGAAAGCTGATACTCAACATGGTCTCCAATCAACGAATTGTATGAAAGGGTCGGTGTTGTATCTGCGGTCAAAACCAAATCACCACTCATCAATGGCCTACCATCAACTGCGAAATCCGAAGTAACTGAACCACCATTGCCAGCAGCTGTGGCCGAAGTCACGAGAACAAGTTCAGGGCGGCTAAGGGTATTCGTAGTTTCAGAGAGTGAACAATCGTATTGTGAACCGAGACCAGAAAGAAGAATATTCACAGATGACTGATTCGCTGAAGCGGCATGCTGTGCAATTGCTGTAACGTTGATGTCAAATGTCCCACTGGATGTGGACCGGAATGGAGGCTCCCAAACTCCACGGTCACTGGAGTCATCTGCGCCGGCGGTACTCCAAGGGACGCCATTATCAGATTGAGCCCAAGTAGCGGTTGTAGAATTCCATGATGATGGAGTTGTTGCATAAATTGAAAGATTTGGAGATGCCAGAGAATCCTCGACACAAACGAGATTTAACGTTGCAGAGTGAATTGAATCCGATGAGGTGTAGTTCAACGGGAATTCAAATAAAAGTCGGCTGTCAAAACCAGTATCAGAAATTCCGAGGAGTCGGGCTCCGCTTTGATTATAATTTGAACTTGGATTGTACTCATCAAGAGCGGTGTCGTTCAAAGCAGAAACGGTCGAAGTCACCAGGGAAACGTGATGCTGCTCGGCAAGTTCGACATCGTAATCCAATGTTTGTGGTAACAATAAATCTGCAAATATGAACATCAAAACGAGGAAGATGGTCAAGGTGGTCCGACGGGGGGCAGTCTCGCGTAGCATGGGCCTCAATGCGTTCAAGTCCTGCGCCATATACTGTCTTTTCCCTTCGCAGTCATGAATCTCAATCAGAGAATCAGAAAATTATTGTCAAACTGAAATCTGAAGGACTATTTCTTCGATTGAAAGGAGAATGTTCAAGGAGGCTCGCCAACGACATACTCCCATGAGCGAACTTTGGGTTGAAAGACACCGCCCGCAGTCCGTCAACCAAATACGTGGTCAGGCAGCAGTTGTGCAGCGTTTGACAATCTACTCCGAAAAGAAAGAGTTCCCCCATTTACTGTTTGCCGGCCCGCCTGGGACTGGGAAAACAACTGCTGCAATGGCCTTGACAAAGGACGTATTTGGAGAAGAATATCGCAGGAATCTACTCGAAATGAACGCATCTGATGAACGGAAATTGGAGAGTATACGTACCAAAGTTAAGCAATTCGCTCGAACTGCCCCCTATGGCGGTGCTTCATTCAAAATTATTTTTCTCGATGAAGCCGATGCCCTGACCAATGATGCACAAGGAGCTTTGCGCCGAATCATGGAGCAATATGCCGAAACATGCAGATTTATATTGTCATGCAATTATTCTTCGAAGATTATTGAGCCGATCCAATCACGTTGCGCAGTGTTCCGGTTCCGGCCACTTGCTGATGCAGATGTGAATGCTCAAATCCATTATGTTGCCAAAGAAGAAGGGGTGGAATTAGCAGAAGATGCTGGAGATGCATTGACCCGAATCTCACAAGGTGACCTTAGGAAAGCAATCACTGGACTCCAAGTCGCTGCAGCATTAGACATGAAAGTAACTCGTGATCTTATTTACGAAACTTCGGCGACTGCACCTCCCGAAGCATTGCACCAATTCCTCATGGCCTGCCGAGACGATGGATTTCATGCAGCACGCCGACGGTTGAGGGAATTGTTAGATAAATACGGCCTTGCTGGAACTGATTTCGTAAACCAATTGCATCGAGAATTATACACTGCGGACTTCCTTACCGAGGATGCCAAATTGGACATGACCGAATGGATGGCAGAAGTCGATTATCGCTTGGTTGAAGGCGGTGGAGAGCAAATACAGTTGGACGCACTCACCGCACGTCTCGTGATTCATTTACGAACTTAACTTCACTTTCACTTTCACCTTAAGGGCGTTGGAAAAGAACACCCTGCTGACGACGTCGGAAAGAATATGACGACCTTTACCAATCGATGCCTCGACTTGATGTGCTGGACAGCAATTGCCCCTTTAGTTCATGTATTCCGAAAAAGACAATTGCAGAAACAAACTCAAGAACAGCGTGATGTTCACAGAATTAGTCGCTTACTCAACACGATCTTGTCGGCACACAGCGATTTACTTTCATGAAGCAGACACTTCAGGAAGTTGTTCGACGACTTTCAAGACCCATGTATATACACGGCTGTTTTCCCAAGGGTCTCCTTGTTCAACGATAGTCACGGTAATACGATGCTCCCCCACTGCGAGGTTTGAGCCAAGAAGTATTGCAAAGTCCTGATCTAACTGCCCGTGAGGCATAAGAATGGAAGACGAACGAGTATCGGAAATATTCCCAGTCGCATTCGAGATGACTTCGGAATTATTCGACCAAAAATTAGCGTCACTTACCAATTCGGATACTCCGCCATTATTTGTCAACTGAACGGTGACTTCTGCCCCCTCGACATTTACGTTATCTGCTAATCCGAAAAGCAGCCAGATATCTCCAGTCAATTTAGCGTCTTGTTGAACTTCCCAAGTGACCGTACCAGTTTCACCTGCACCTTTGGAGAAATTAAAATCTTCACCTTCATTTTGAACTAAAACCCATTTTTCAGCCAATTGTGGTGCAACAATATCACCTAACGGCGGATTGACCAACAAGAATGCCATAGCTAAGAAAGTGAAGGTATGTAGAAAACCTGCTTTGAACCATGTTCCTTTCGTATACAATTCATTGAAGTCTGCTGGCATAATCATGCGATGAATCTGCGGAATGAGGAAGATAGCAGACAATGGAGCCAGGTAGAGTATGTCCGATTTCTCGACAGTTGTTCTTGGCATTAACACATATCGCATCAACAAAGAAACAATGACCGAAAAGGTGATGACGAGCCACATTGATGCGGTTTCGGCCTTTTCTTTCGAAACGTGTTTGACGGGGTCAAAAGCCTCTATTCCAAGGTCGCGCCCGCTGCGCCGCTTCATTCGCTCTTTGCCCTCATCAGCCACTCTTTTTTGGCGGTCGACAGAAGCGGCAGACATAGCGGTATTGAGGTCAACCATACTTGCTCCTAAGGAGTAGAGTGCATGAAGCCTACGGTTAATTTACATCACTTTTCATCCGTATGGTTGAAATGGGTAACGCGACAGGCGAGAGATAAGCCGGGGTGGCGTAGTTGGTAGCGCGTCGGACTCATAGGGCAGCCTTAACGGGCCATCGTATGACGTGCAAACCTATTTGCGATGTCTGAGACATCCGAAGGTCGCGGGTTCGAGCCCCGCTCCCGGCACCATTCTATCGAAAGAAAGAACTGTTCGTTTTTTACCTTCGATGTTGCGAACTGTTGATGTGCTCTCGGCGTGTGGAGAATACATGGTTGATGCTCCCACCGCTGGACAACGGGTGAAAGTCGAGGTCAACAGCCACAACGGCCCAACGACCATTGAAGGGGTTGCACTTCATCCAGCAGCAAAAAACCATGTTTCTGTGAAACTTGTCAACGGATATAACGCAAATTATCCACTGGAAGATGTAGTGTCAATAGAAATCCTTGGGACGTCGAACTCACCAGATGTTTCACCCTCATCCACAGTTACGGCCAACACCTCCCTCCCTCGGGTCAGAATACTCCACACAGGTGGTACAATCGCATCTAAGGTAGATTATGCAACAGGAGCGGTCGTTGCTCGATTTGAACCTGAAGAATTGATTGCTGCCTTACCTGAACTCTCGGAACTTGCCAATATTGAAGCGGTTAAACTTGGCAATATGTTTAGCGATGATATCCGCCCGCAGCATTGGAATGTCATCATTCAAGCATCAAAGCAAGCCTTCGAAGACGGTTGTGACGGTGTTGTAGTCACCCACGGTACTGACACACTGCATCTTTCCTCAGCGGCTTTGAGTTTTGCTTGGGGAGGGAAAGGTGAAACTCCTCCTGGCCCAATTGTATTTGTTGGCTCACAACGTTCATCTGACCGAGGTTCTTCTGATGCCACCGAAAATTTACTTTCTGCAGTTCATTGGGCTGCCAATGCCCCAGCCCCATGTGGCGATGCTGGCGACGGAGTCGTCGTTGTGATGCATGCAACCAACAGCGATGGAGTATGTGCAGTTTATCCTGGAATTGGTGTTCGTAAATTACATTCATCCCGAAGAGATGCGTTCAAGCCGGTCAATTGTGAAGCATTGGCAATGATCTCAATAGACAATGGCAAGTGCTCCCACTTATTGGAAGAGAGATATCAAGAAACTCTCAATCAAAAAACCTCACGGACCATCTGCATTCGGCCTACAACGTACGAAACAAGTGTTCGGATTGCGCAGTTCGTTGCAGGACCTTGGCTTCACTCTGAGGAAATTGAAGCAATCGTGTTAACCGGTGTACAGGCAGTTATCATTCAAGGTACTGGCCTCGGCCATCTGCCAATCGACGACCCCGCCAAGGATGCTCCAGAAAATACTAAACTTTGGCGCGCCCTTACCCGCTGTGTTAATCGTGAAATCCCAGTTGTTGTTACAAATCAATGCATCCATGGGCCAGTTGACATGAATGTATACTCAAAAGGGCGAAAGCAGATCGAAATGGGAATCCTTGGACATGGTAGCGTGGCAGCACCTGAAACCGTAGTCGTCAAGGTTCATTGGGCGCTTTCAAACGGGATGGAAATCCAAGATGCGATTGCTTCAAACCTTTGCGGAGAAGGGAACAATTTACTTCGTTCATGAGCGCTTGAATGAAAAACCGAGAAGTGGTGGACAAGATATGGCAGGGAATTCGAGTGAACGCCTCGAGGAACTCCAATACAAGCGTGAGCAAGCTCGCCTCGGTGGCGGATTGAAGCGTCAAGAAGCAATCCGCACCAACGGTAGAGGTACGGCAAGAGATAGAATTAGCTTGCTTCTCGATGAAGACTCTTTCATTGAGATCGACTCATTTGCAACCCATCGTTCAACCGACAATGGTATGTTCCTTCACCACACACTCGGCGACGGTGTTGTCGCAGGCCATGGAACTGTAAATGGACGACGCATCTACTGTTTCGCACAAGACTTCAGCGTACACGGTGGAAGTATGGGTGAAATCCATGCCAAGAAGATCGCTAAGATTATCGAAATGGCAGAACGTGTAAAAGCACCAATTATCGGAATGTGGGACGGCGGGGGACAACGAGCCCATGATGGGATTTCTGCCTTGGCGGGAACCGGTGAATTACTCGACCGATTAGTTCAATGCAGTGGTCGAGTGCCAATCATTAGTTTGGTTCTTGGACCAGTCGTTGGCGTATCTGCACTTGCAGCGAGTTTAGCTGACTTTACCATATTGGGTGAAGAACATGGACAATTATTCCTCTCCTCTCCCCTTGAAACCCCTGAAGTAATTGAAGGTGAAATCGATGCGGCTGGACTTGGAGGAGCGACCCTCCATGCATCACGTTCTGGAATCGCTTGTTTGATTGCCGATGATGAAGAAGATGCTTGCAGTTTGGCTTCTGAGATTCTCTCGTATTTACCCGACCACAATATGGCAGACCCGCCCCGTGAAGAAACAGCAGACCCCGCTGAGCGATCAAACACCGAATTGCAAACACTGGTACCTGATAATCCAAACAAACCGTATGACATGGTCAAAGTGGTTGAAGAAATTGTGGATGACGGTATCTTTGTGGAACTGTTTGAAGCATATGCGGATAACATCATCATAGGTTTTGCACGATTAGAGGGTAAGACAATTGGCGTTGTTGGAAATCAGCCGAAGGTACTCGCTGGATGCTTAGACATCGACGCCTCGATCAAGGCTGCCCGCTTTATTCGTACTTGTGACTCGTTCAACATTCCATTGGTTACCTTTGAAGATGTACCTGGGTTTTTGCCCGGGGTTGTCCAAGAATGGGGCGGAATCATTCGCCATGGAGCTAAACTCTTGTTCGCATATGCAGAAGCGACGGTTCCTAAACTCACCCTTGTAACTCGAAAAGCATACGGCGGGGCGTACTTGGCTATGTCTTGCAAACACTTGCAAAGTGATTACAACATCGCATGGCCGACTGCTGAATTGGCCGTCATGGGTGCAGAGGGAGCAGTAAATGTCATTCATCGGGCTGAAATTGCTAAAGCACCTGAAGGCAAAAAAGAAGAAACTCGACAACGCTTGATTTCAGAGTATAAGGCCAAATTCGGAGACCCGTATGTGGCTGCTCGTAACGGATGGCTCGATGATGTAATCGAACCGAGCGAAAGCCGTCTTCGGCTGTGTCGAGCGCTCAATATCCTCCAATCAAAAAGGCAGTGGAGCCCTCCTAAGAAACATGGGAATATTCCTCTTTAAATTACTTTTTTTGTGAGGCCCGAGCCAACAAACCGCTGCTAATCGGAGCGTCGGTTTCTTCGTCTCCAACATCTTCTTCAACTTCAACTTCAACCATCGGTAATTCGGAATAACTTTTCGTACCCTTCCGAAGAAAAGCAATAGTGCTGATTAGAATGATGAGAACAACTAAACTCAATGTGGCGAGAAGGTTTGCACTGAACAAATCAAAGCCCTCTGAGTCCGAGGTTGTGGACGTCGGTTCAGGTTGGGAAGGAGACATATTAACCGAAATGTAGGCAACAGTGTTGGTGCCAAGTTCTTCATCATAGATTGAGACACGCACTTCAACAGTTCCATTCTGGAATGATGGAAGCGGTAACATCGAGAGGCAACGGTTGGTTAAATCCAACGGGTCAAAGACACATGAATGGGTGAGGTTCTCAATAATGGTCCCATTCACTTGAACTTCTGTATCTGAGGGAATGACTCCATCAGCATCGTAGACCCACCATTGAAGACTGCCGGCAGTTGAATCAATGAGGTTCAATTCACGGAGCGTTAAGATTGGGGCGTCAGGCGATGGAGTGACGGTGATTTTCAACGTCTGCATTACCATGAGCGTTCCATCTGTGATATTGATTGTAGTCGAATCATCATAGCCGGAGTAATCCAAGATTGGGGTGATGATGAATTGCGAAAAAGAACGGATGACATTTACAGATTGTGAGCTGCTGTTAATGGTCCAAAAGAGATTGTCACCATCCAAATCCCACCCAAGCTCGGAGAGGTTAAGGTACAAACTCTCATCCTCAAGTATGGTCAACGACCAGGCCGATTCGTTGATAATGATGGCATCATTAACTGGTTCAACATACAGAGGAATGTCTAACTCGACTGGTAAAGTCGTGCCATCGCCAACAAGGAGATGAATCACGGTAGCCCCGTTACTGTTTGGAAGAGGCGCTAAAGTAATTTGACCATTGGAAATTGCGAAGGAAACTGGACCATAAACTCCAGTGGTCTCCCCACCGATTGTAGCAAACAGCATTTCACCTTCGGGGTCTTGCACATAATCTGAAAGATTCAACAAAATTTGACCTCCATCCTCAATCAAATTCTGCATTGGCACATCTGCGATTTTGACGGCTGGGTCATCGACAGGAATTATTTGTATCATTGCTGTGGTTTCTGCCTCATCGATAACACCGTTTCCATCTGCACGTAGAGTGATTTTGAGATCTGCACCATCAAGTCCCTCACCAGTCACAATATGATTCAATGTCATTCCACGTTGATCTTGGTCAACAATGAATGAAAAATCAGATATTGAACCGCCAGTAAGTTCTGCCGCTTGAATGAGCACATCTTGACCATCGGGGTCATATCCAAAAACAGATGCATCAACATGTGTACTTCCTCTTTGTTCCACTTGAATCATTGGAACTGGAGTAGTCAGTTCTAGCGGGGCATCTGTTCGAATAAAATCAAATTCAATTGTCGAGGCAGCACCTTCAACAAAAATTCTCATTTGGGCCGTGTGGGGGCCAGGTGCTACATCTTGCATTGGGAAAAGACATCCAGCATCTCCATTTGCATGGAACATACCTGCTGTCATGTTCATCCCTAACACCCTGCATTCGATATCGAGGTCCCAGCCACTCGGTAATTCGCCGATGGTTCTGCCGTCTCTCAAAGTCCAATTGACAAATGAATTTACTGTAATCTGTGGTCCAAAAGTGGACGTAGCGTTTGGAGCAATCCATGTATGATTGACCAACAAGAAATTACTGTCAAGGAGGTCTTCGACAATGTAAGCGCCACTATCACTTACGACATGCGGGCCGAGAGGCCGATTAAACGCATCACGGAAATTTTCATGAGAGCCTCGGAGGGTGAGGTCAAGGTATGCATTCACATGTTCAGATGTAAACGTATTTTGCTCTTCCTGGGTCAAGGTTGCATCGCCATCATTGAACCCTTCAAGGAAAGATGTAGAATCTTGATATTGATAATGGTCGGCACCAATCACTTGCATAATTTGCCAACCAAGGCCGTCACCCTGTGTAAATACGGCTTCTGTATCGAGGATCGGGGCTATCTCGTCGGCAGAACCGGTCAAAAACAAGGCTGCTGCGGGTGAGGCGGGATTGTGAACCCAACCCTGCGGGGCTAGATCAACCCAATGTTGGCCATTCCAATCAGAAAAATCAACACCTAATCCAAACACGGCACGCGGAGGTTGAATCATTTCAGTCCGACCTTCATCCAACCAATAGGGATACGCTCCGTATGCACCAGCTGCCCCAACTCCATGGCCACCAACTCCCCAATGAGACAGGTCAAACTGGCCAAAAGAACCTAGAATGGGGCTGGAACTCGAATTATTCAATCCCTGGAGACGTTCATGAACATCAACGGTCTGTTCAAGTATTTCGGAAAAATCAGTTGAATCATAGACTGTTCCGTGAACAGCGACGATAAATCCACGCTCGACTAAGCGTGAAGTGAAATCCATGTAGGAATCGAAAGACTCGCCGGAGTCAATGTAAAATTGAATGTGAGGGAAGGGGCCATTTCCTGCCATCTCAGCACTTTCACCGTCAGCCATTGCAGGATAAAGGAGACGGAATTGGCTGGGCGGGAATGAACCATAGGCAAGATCCTCCCACCCCACTGGGAAATCGGACCCCATATGTGGCATGGTGAAATTTTGGTCTTCCGAAGCATGCTGGGCAGAGACAACTGCAGCAAAACTTGGCAAAATAAATCAAAGAAACACAAAGAGGCAAACCAATTGTTTTCTCGTATTCATATTCAGCCCTACCTACCGCTTCAAGTAATCATTCTAATTGCTTTGGGAGTTATGCATAGGAGTTAAGCACTGTTTCAGCATGAACAAGTTGAGTGAGAAGTAAACCAATCGAGGGGAGATAAGCCGCATACTGAGGAGCCCAAAGGCGCCGCCATGATTCCAAATGCTGGGCCACCAACATCCAACGACCGTCCAAAGGTGTGCCCAAAAGGTGTTCAATTCTTGAATCAATGTCGCCTTCAAGAATCTTGTAACGAGGATTTAATCTAATTTTACAGGATGAAAACGCGTCGTCATGCTCGCCTTGCCCATCGAAATCGATTGCAAAATCGAGTGGACGATCCGAATCATCCGATTCAAATTCCAGAGGTATTTCCAAGAGACGCTTGCCCGCAAACAATCGCACAGTACCTCCTGCTTTCAACCATGCATCCACAGTTCCTCGCGCTGCACCACCGCCGCCAACAACACCCAGAAGTGCACCTTTTCCAACCTGCACTCCATGATACTGAGCGACGGTTACGACTCCGCTGCCATCAACTCCAGCGCACCACCATGCTTGTCCATCCCAACGTAATGCATTGACTGACTGAAGTGACATCGAATCATCGATTGTCGATACTGCTTCACTCGAAAGTTGATGTTTAAGAGGTGATGTTAAGTTAAGCCAAACTTCGTTCTCTAAACAGTGAGTAGGTAGATGTTTCAATTGCGCTTGAACTAAATAGGAATGCGATTGAACTTCTTGTTCTTCAAGTTCGGACTCAAAACTTGACGAGAGACGGGCATCTGCATCTTCAATTTCTAAAGCGGCTTCAAGTGCTTTTTGGACGAGCGCTTCCGTCCTATATTTCCCAAAAGGCGCCCCAGTATACTCCCATTGGGGTGGATTAGGTGTATGGCCAGCATAGCCCCAACCCAGTGCATCTTCTATTGCTGAAGTATCAACTAACTCAAGTTTACTTTTTTTGATTTTGAATTCAATATTCCTGCCAAATTTTTCAAGGTTGGAAATGACCAACCCAAATAACAGGGGTGAAAGGGAATGAGACACGGGATGGCCGCAAATCGCATACCGCACCTGTGCCATGGAGAGTGTTGGTCGCCGAAGTTCTTCAACATCTTGGCGTGAATACTTGTGAAACGGGGTAGAGTTGAAAAAGGAAGCGCGATTAGAAGAATCATGGTGTACACATCCCAAAGTAAAGGCAAGGGAATAATTTCTCTTTTGACAGCAGGATTGGGTCTCTACTTTACCGCTGCAATGTGGACTGAATTTAACTCTGCCCTCGGTCTCCTTTTTGGCCCAAGTCTTGGAATCATCGTCGGAACCATTGTATTCTTGTTATATCAAAGTAAGAAGAACGAGAATGAATTCACAGAGGGAGGTAACTACCTTACTTCGGAAGCAACCCAAATTATCCAAGACGATGAAGGACGTTCTCAAATTATCGAAAGTGTGATTGAAAAAGGACGAAACCCCACATTCTTGATTGGTGGCATTTATCTTTTGATTGTCTTGATGAGTGAAAGCTCATGGTCAGACCTCCTATTCTGAGGTGATGATGTGGCGGGTTTGCTCGACGTTTTCATCATGAAAGAACGTATGAACAGTGGCGCATCAACAATAATGATTATTCTTGAAAAAGCATCAATTCTCATCACATTACTCATCGTGATCGCTCTTGGGTTTGCACTTCATTTACCCTCATGGGGAGTAGGGTTGCTGTTTGGACTTTCTTTGGGGCCGGTTGTATTCGGACATTATTATTTCATTTACATTCGACCGATATTAAAACAGCAAAAGGCGAAGGTTGAAGAATAGAACCCGTTAGAGAGAACCAGTGATACAATGTCCTTAATTTCAAATCTTCTTGACTTCGTTGGATTGGGTGGCATTTCTGGCATCGATATTCTCTTTGCTGTCATGGCCGTGATTGGAACATTTTTATTCCTGATTTATTTTATCCTCATCTTAATTGGTGGCTTGGCTGATGGTGCACTCGAAATTGTTGGATTTGATACTGACTTCGACCTGGGCGCTGAAGGTATATTTCACATGCTCACAATACAAGGAATCTTGAGTTTCATCATGATGTTTGGGATTGCTGGTCTTGCAGTTACCCACATCGATGACAT
>JAPKCL010000047.1 GCA_028822955.1 Candidatus Poseidoniaceae archaeon | reverse complement strand
ATGGGCATAGAATTGGTACTCTTGCTTGTTGATAAGCCAAGTTTGGAGAGCCTTCAAGAAGAACGGTTGGCCCGAGTCACATGGAGGCTTTGTTATGGCGACAATTAAGGAGCAGATCGATTTGATCCGCGTCGAGATTGATAAGACCCAAAAAAACAAGGCTACGAACGCTCACATTGGCAAACTTAAGGCCAAAATTGCTCAGTTAAAGATCAAGGAAGAAAAGGCACATGCGCACTCCAAAGCCAGTGGCGGTGGAAAAGGGTTTGAAGTCAAAAAGTCCGGTGATGCAACCGTAGCACTGGTTGGTTTCCCTTCAGTCGGAAAATCTACCTTGATTTCGAAAGTGACTGATGCGCATTCTGAAGTCGCCGGCTATGCCTTTACGACACTCACTTGTATTCCCGGGGTTATGGAACACCGGGGTGCAAAAATTCAGATTCTGGATTTACCGGGTTTGATTAAAGGAGCAGCAGAAGGAAAAGGTCGTGGACGAGAAATCCTCAACGTGATTCGTAGTGCTGACATGGTATTGTATATTGTTGACCCCTTCCAAGATGCCCACTTCAATGTATTACATCGCGAATTGCACAATGCTGGTCTACGACTGAATGAAACCAAACCACCCGTGTTCATCAAGCGTACGGAACGAGGTGGAATCGACGTTCGTACAACGGTAGAGCAAACGTTCCTAACGAATGAAGAAATGAGTGAAATTATTCGCTCTTTCGGATACACATCTGCCATTGTGACCTTGCGGAATAACACGACAGCAGAACAAATTGTCGACTGCTTAGCAGAGAATAGAATCTATGAAAAGGCAGTCATTGCCATCAATAAAATCGATATTGCTACCGAAGAAGATTTGGTGCGTTCACGAAACTCTTTGCCAGCAGACTGGCCAGTTATGCGCATCTCGGCATTCAAGGATATTGGCCTGGATGAATTAAAAGATTTCATTTACGATAATCTTGGTTTCATGCGGGTTTATCTCAAGCCACAAGGCCAAGAGGCCGACATGGAGGAGCCCCTTATTGTCAAAGACGATACAACGGTTCACCACATCTGTAACAAGTTGCACAGAGAGTTCGTTCGTAAATTCCGTTATGCTCGAGTAAAGGGCCCAAGTGCGAAATTCGACTGGCAACGTGTCGGTCTCGACCACCTCCTCAAAGATGGCGATTTAATCACAATTGTTGTTCGTCGTTGATTCAATCCCAAATACCCATATCCATACGGGCATCTTCTGTTGCGTGGATTTTTGGATCCCATCGTGGCGTCCATACAAGATTAATGTGAACACTTCCGAGCCCTTCAGTTTGGAGTGCTGCTCTGTGAGCAGCTGCCATTATTTCAGGTGCAGCGGGGCAACCTGGTGAAGTCAAAGTCAAATCGATTTCCGCATGAAGAACTTCGTCCTTTTCTTCGAAGCGAACATCGTATACGAGTCCTAATTCAACGATGGATAATTCCAATTCAGGGTCTTCAACTTCATCTAGCTGCGTCATAACATCTTGCTTTTCAACCATAATAATACCTCATTCAAGTCCCCGAATATCTATCATCACTTTGTCGAACATGTTTCGGAACCCATTTGAACGACTTGGTGAAAGTGTGTTGAGGATTCCCATTTCTTCTGCAAAGTCAGGAGAGAGAAGTAAGGCTTGTGCGGGTGCGGTCCCATTGATGGCAATACTAAGAATTCCCATCAGACCTTGAACCAATTTAGCATCTGCTCCAGCGAGTAAGAGAACCTTACCGTCTTCTAAATCCACATGGACATGTGCTTCGGATTGACAACCAAGAACCCGAGAATTATCGTCCCATAGCTCGAGAGGATAAGGAATCACTTCATCGGCCATATCAAACACCATTTCAAGGCGTTCCATTTTATCATTAATTTCTTTAAACTCTTCAATCAATTCAGCGAGTTCTTCCGGATAAGTCATCCAAATCTCTCCGTGATTTCTTTGAGTTGTTTGACAAAGAGTTCTGCTTCCTCCATCGTATTGTACAGATAAAAAGATGCTCGAACTGTACCGCTAACACCAAGTCGATTGAGCAAGGGTTGTGCGCAATGATGGCCCGTTCGGACTGCAAAGCCTCGAGCATCGAACAAATGTGCAAGGTCTTCACTGTGAATCGTTGGATGGTTAAATGAAACCACTGCACTGTCGTGCTTTTCATGACGCCCATAGACCGACATACCTTGAGTTCGTAATTCTGCTGCCACCCATCGACCAATACCAATCAAGCGCTGATGTTCCTTTTTCAAATCGAGTTTTGACATCCAATCCAATGCTGCACACCAACCAACTGCTTCAGCGATCCGAGGAGTTCCTGCTTCGAATTTGTGCTCATCTGTTTGATACGTCGATCCCGAGGTGGTGACGGTTTCAATCATGTCGCCGCCGCCCATGAATGGTGGCATTTTTTCGAACACATCTGGATTAATCAGAAGTGCTCCAATTCCAGTCGGCCCGCACATTTTATGTGCAGAGAACGCCATGAAGTCTGCACCGAATTCTTGAAAATTAATTCGCTCGTGTGGAACTCCCTGGGCTGCATCAACCAAGACTAACGCACCCTTGGAATGGGCGAGTTCAATGATTTCTTCCATTGGATTACGAACGCCTAATACATTTGACGTATGGACGACACAGACAAGTTTAGCCCCATCCAATGATGCTGCATATGCATCCATATCGAGCGTGAAGTCTTCCATAACGGGAACATATCGCAACTCGATTTTCCGCTCCTCTGCGAGCATCTGCCAAGGAACAATATCTGAATGATGTTCCATTTCAGTCAGGACAATCACATCACCTTCGGAAAGATTTGCTCGCCCCCATGAATGAGCAACGAGATTAATGGCTTCGGTTGTTCCACTGGTGAGAACTGCACGCTCTGCGTTAAACCATTCCTTCAACTTCGTTCTGCATGACTCATAGCCTTCAGTTGCTTCGCCGGCAAGTGTGTGAACTGCTCGGTGGACATTTGCGTTTGATGAGGTGTAATAATTATTCATTGCATCCAAAACGACTTGTGGTTTTTGTGTCGTGGCTGCATTATCGAGGTAGATTAATGGAAAACCGTTTATCTCACGCTTGAGAATCGGAAAATCATCACGTATTGCCATAACATCACCTTTTCAGTTCACATTCAAGATGCACAGTAAGTCGAGTTCGCATTTCCTCGATAAGGTACTTATTGGTGAGATTTGAAAAGGCATTGAGTAAAAAACCATTGACAATCATTGCTTGAGATTCTTCTGGGCTTAATCCTCTTGACATCAAATAATGCATTTGATTTTTGTCAACAGGAGCACTTGCAGCTCCGTGTGCCGCAGAAACATCTTGAGCAAGAACTTCGAGTTCAGGTATTGCTTCTGCTCTTGCCTTTTCAGAAAGAAGAAGGTTACGGAAAATTTGAGATGCATCAGATTTATTGGCCCCTTCAGCAATCGTGAGTAAGCCTGTGGCAATGAAATGGCTGCTTCCAGCGCATGCTGAATTCATGACTAAATCGGAATTTGTGTGGCCGTGGAGATGATGAATCTCGACGTGCTCATCTTCATGCCGAGCACCATCAGCATTGACGGTGACGGATTGACGGATTGATGCCCCGGTTCCATTCAGAGTACTACGAAGATCCGATTTGCATCGGAATCCGCCTACAGAGAGGGTGGCGTGTTCAAGTTCAGCATCACGCTCAATCATCCAGTCTTCACATCGAAGAAATTTGGTATTGGAATCGAGTTCGTTGATGAAACCAAAAGAGAATTGAGCATTTGGATGAATCTTGCCGGTGATATGGAGACCGACCCATTCGGGTTCGCCGGAAATATGAATGAAGACAACAGCGGAGCCTTTGACTTCAAGGTGTAAATGCCCAACTGCCACATGCCCTGATGCTCGAGCGTTAATGTGAATTGGTTCGGATGATTCTTTGATGAGTAAACGGTTTGATGAGCCACCGGCTGCCTGTAAAAAGGCACGAGCGATATCATCAACTGAACTCTTCGACGGTGATACTTCCTCAAAATCTTCTTTTCCTTCAAGGGAAAAAATCACTGCATCTGCAATTGGTACTTCGGTGGGGACAGTTGGATGAATTCGAGGCCAAGGAGTATAGCGCCACAAATGTTCTGAACGAGGTGGGATAGCCATCTGCTGGTAGATCATCCAATGGAACCCTCCATTTCCAATTCGAGTAACTTGTTCAATTCCAATGCATATTCCATTGGAAGTTCCCTGGTAAAGGGTTCAAAGAAGCCATTGACAATCAAGCCCATTGCTGCATCTTCGGTGAACCCACGGCTCATCAGATAGAACAATTGGTCACTCGAAACTTTCGAAACACTTGCTTCATGTTCCAAGTCAGCAGTTGAATTACCGATTTCCATAGTTGGGTAGGTATCTGAACGTGAATCATCATCGAGGATGAGGGCGTCACAAACAATCTTTGAGCGGCATCCAGTCGATTTAGGAGTCACTTGAAGTAATCCACGATAGGAGGAACGTCCACCTTTCTTTGAAATAGACTTTGAAATGATATTCGAGGTCGTGTTTGGAGCGAGGTGGTGAACTTTGGCACCGGTGTCTTGATGTTGGCCTTCTCCTGCATAGGCAACTGAAATCACTTCTGCATGGGAACCTTCACCTTTGAGAAGTACCGAGGGGTACTTCATGGTCAACTTGGAGCCAATGTTTCCATCGACCCATTCGATCGTTGCGTTCTTGTAAGCAATAGCCCGCTTGGTGACTAGATTGTAGACATTGCTCGACCAGTTCTGAACGGTGGAGTAACGGATTTTTGCACCTTCCATAGCAATAAGTTCAACGACTGCCGAATGCAATGAATCGGTAGAATATGTTGGAGCAGTACAGCCTTCGACATAGTGGACTGAACTTCCTTCATCAGCAATGATGAGGGTTCGTTCAAATTGACCCATATTCTTGGCATTGATTCGGAAATAGGCTTGAACTGGCATTTCAACACTGACGCCTTTGGGGATGTAAAGGAATGAACCACCTGACCAAACAGCAGTGTTGAGAGCAG
Source organism: Candidatus Poseidoniaceae archaeon (assembly GCA_028822955.1). Lineage (GTDB taxonomy): Archaea > Thermoplasmatota > Poseidoniia > Poseidoniales > Poseidoniaceae > MGIIa-L1. The sequence goes on along the minus strand of JAPKCL010000047.1, from coordinate 7,081 downwards.
AGAACTTGTTGTCGCTGTGAGGAATAACCGTTCCGAAATACTTTTTGATAAGCTCAGGATATTGTTTGAGACCAGAGTCCATGTCAAGGAAAATAACACCCTGTTCTTCCAAATCTTCTCGAATCGAGTGATAGACTGCTTCGGATTCGTATTGTGCAGTCACGCCACCAAGCCATTTTTGCTCTGCATCTGGGATTCCAAGCCTGTCAAAGGTGTTCTTGATATCGTCAGGAACTTCATCCCATGACTTTTCAGTTTTCGTAGAAGAACGCAGGAAATAGATAATACTCTCAAAGTCAATTTGGTCCAAGAGGTCACAGTTGCCCCATTCTGGCATCACGCGTTCAACGAAGTGGCGGTAGGCTTTAATGCGAATATCCGTCATCCATTGAGGTTCGTTTTTGAGTTCGGAAATATCCCGAACAACTTGTTCGGAAAGTCCCTGATCGAAACGAATTGTTGAATTTTCAGGGTCGTGGAATCCATAGCGGTAGTCGCCAATGATATCTTGTGCTTCATCCGTCATCTTAACACCTCATGCAGTTACATCGAGCCAGTCATAGCCCCGGTCTTCCAGTTCTAACGCCAATTCTGGCCCACCGGTTTGAACAATTGCTCCATTGATCATTGCGTGAACATAATGTGGCTTTACCAAATCAAGGAGGCGCTGATAATGTGTAATAATCATACATGCGGAATCGACTGCAACTTCATTTATTCCTTTGGCAACGATACGTAATGCATCAATATCCAAACCGGAATCAGTTTCATCGAGTAATGCGAGATTCGGTTTCAGCAAAAGCATCTGTAAAATTTCGAGACGCTTCTTTTCACCGCCACTGAATCCATCGTTAACGTACCGTGAAAGAAAACTTTTGTCCATAGATAATTGCTCCATAGCCGCAGTGAGTTCTTTTCGGAATGCTCGACCTTTTGGTGCTTCACTTCGAACTGAAGTGACTGCCTTTTTGAGGAATGTACCTACTTGAACACCCGGGATGACTGCGGGGTATTGGAATGAAAGAAACATACCTGCTCGAGCACGTTCAAAAACAGCAAGTTCTTCCAAAGGTTGCCCCTTGTAGAAGATGCTACCTTCTGTGATTACATAGGCTGGATGGCCCATGACTACATTTGCTAAAGTGGACTTCCCAGCCCCGTTTCGGCCCATGATTGCGTGAATTTCACCACGGTGAATCGTGAGGTTTACACCCTTGAGAATTGCCGTCCCTTCGACGCTGACATGAAGGTTTTCAATTCGCAAGATCTCCTCAGCCATCACCCTCACCCGATTGTCCCTTGCGTAACTCCTTTATCAAGTGGTGTAATCTCCAGCAATACGGTTACAGCGAGGATACCACATCAATAATACACTTGAAGAAGAAGAGGAGTGAGCGACAGGCATGACCGACGATGACCTCGTGGCAAAATATGCGGCTGAAGCAAAGGCTGCCATGTCCGCTGAGGCAAACCGTCGAGTCGATGAGATGACCGACCCTGTTGAAGAGGAACGGCTCCGTTCATCTTCGTTGCTTCCATTCATCGGAACAGGTGATTTTGTTCCTGCTTTACTTTCACGCTTAGGTGATGTCCGAGCTGCACTCGACGGTCATGGAGGTGGAATTGCAGTTTCCGCATTAGACTGGGGTGAAAGCGATACTTCAGAACTCGATCTCGTATTGGATTTAACCGGTGCTTGCCTTTCATGTGGCGCTGCGCCAGGTACACTCGAAGGTGTGAAAAACGACTTAGAAGCGGACAAGGAAATATTTCGAATACGCTTTTCATCGGCGCTTCTTGACACCTTTGACGAATTGGGTCGAGAATTTATTCTCGCCCATGGTGCAGTTGAATTTGTTTGAACGATTTCCCTCTGTTGAACGGATGGGTTGAAAGAGACGAAGGAAAGGGTCAACAGTATGGGAGCATGGACTGAAGGCCGTCGAGATGACCCTGTACCATGCCGTGAGGCCGACACTGGTTTGTTTGAAATCACAACTCGGGATGGCCGTGCACGGCTGGGGCGCTTGCACACTGCGCACGGTATTCTCGAAACACCAGCCTTACTGCCGGTCATCAATCCGAATATCAAAACCATCGAACCACGTGAAATGTGGGACCGATACGGAATTGGCGCACTTATCACTAATTCCTACATCATTTGGAAACATGAAAAACTCAAGGACGTAGCAATCGCAGAAGGCGTCCACAAGCTTTTGGATTACCCCGGAGTGGTGATGACTGATTCTGGTACTTTCCAGGCTTATATCTACGGAGATGTGGAAGTCGGTGTCGAACAGATTGTTGAATTCCAGCGAAGTATTGGTGTTGACATTGCAACCATGCTCGATGTGTTTTCTCGCCCTGACATGACTGAAGCACAGGTAGCCAAATGTGTTCAAGAAACCATTGAACGTGCTCCAGCAAGCGTTGCTGCATCCGGTACAACTATGCTCAATGGCCCAATTCAAGGTGGATTATTCAAACATCTACGTACTGAATCGGCCCAAGGAATGAGTGAATTCGATTTCGCTATCCATCCAATTGGTGGAATTGTTCCCATTATGGAACGCCATATGTACAAAGATTATGCAAAAATTATGTTGGCTTCGCTACCTCACCTCCCACCAAATCGACCGGTTCACATGTTCGGCTGTGGGCATCCGATGTTGTTCCCAATGTCGATTGCTTTGGGTGCCGACCTCTTCGACTCGGCCGCCTATGCACTCTTTGCACGTGATGGGCGATTGCTGACTCCATGGGGTACACAGAAAATTGAATCGATAACTGAATGGCCTGAACGAATGCCATGTGTATCGGCTTGTACACCAGCAGAAGTTCGCACACTGGGTAAAAAAGAGAGGACTGCACTCCTAGCACGATATAATCTCGAAGTGACCTTAGCAGAACTCGACCGATGTAAGCAAGCGATTCGTGATGGGACAATTTGGCGATTGGCTGAACGCCGTAGCCACCAACATCCGGCTCTACGCGAGGCTTTTTTGTGGATTTCTACAAGCCCGCATAACAAGAAACTCAACTTACAATTCTTAGAAGATCTTGTTCTCGATGAACGTGATGGTGCTCGTGACCGTGACCAGAATGCTGGCAAGTGGGAACATGCATGGGATTGGATTGTTGAGTCTCAAGAATCTCCACGTAAAGGCGGTGAGCCTTGGGGTGGGGAAGATACCCATGTCCGCCCGCATGTCAATGCTGCAAAGAAGGCTTTGAAGCAATGTTGGAGACCTCTTAACCGAGGTGGGAAAGGTGCTGATGAAGTGCTCATTGCTTACGGGACATCCGGGCCTTGGCGTGAACGATTAAGCGACTTGATGCCGCGATTGGAACATCACTGTCCAGGATTAGAAGTTATGATTCACACTCCAATTGGTTTACTGCCATACTCACTCGAAGACCTCAATCCGTTCACCCATATCGATGGTCCACAATGGCTTTGGCGACGACGACCAAACCTCTCAACTATACGGGAAGAACTCGAAAATTATGGATTAGGTGAACGCCGCATCATTCTCGTCGATTTACTGGGTGATGGCATTCAATCCCGTGCCCTCAACGCATTACATGAAGCAGGTGTTCTTGATGGAATTAAGGATACAGATGCAAGTACTCAACCGCTCGAAAAGGAACAGCGAGAAGCAGCGAGAATCTGTTTACAACGACGTCATGTCGCCGATAAAATGGCCCTTCTCTTCAACCTGAAATACGATGCAGTTCAGAAACTATTGACCGACTCTACCTTCGTAGTCAATCGGTTAGGTCGAGTGAAAAATGCATTGCTTTCGAATGGAACTCATATTGTCAGCCCAAGATTGACGGATGGAGGACTTTCACTGACAACCGGTGGAGCCGTGGAACTTCATGCCCTGCGAGAGAGCCCTATGCCTCTGGATTTTGAAAAGATTGAAGGCGAAAGTCATCTTTTGAAAGGTCCTGCTTGGGTTGTTGTTAGTGACGATGCGGAACCTTTTGTTCGTCAAGGCCGGAATGTGTTTCACGGATTTATTCTTGCATGTGACTCTTGGATTTCGCCAGGGGATACCTGTTTGGTCGTCAATCAAAAAGGCGAACTTCTTGGACATGGTATCTCGCAAGGTACCCTTGCCGATATGCAACATTTCCAGAAGGGTGTAGCCGTGAAAACTCGTGGTGGACTAACCCTGTAAATTCCAGTAGAATCTCGTCAAACCGAGGTATACTTCAAAGAGCGTCTCTACTCTCTTCAAAATGAGGGAGTAGATTATGCAAGACGACCTCATCATCAAAACTACAAATTTGACCAAATCATACGGTCCACATGTAGCCTTGGATAAACTCAATTTATCTGTACTCAAAGGAGCCACTGGATTGCTTGGCCCCAACGGTGCAGGAAAATCCACATTCTTGAAAACTATTCTCGGCCTCATTCAAACAACCGAGGGAGAAGGCACTGTTCTTGGACTTGATATTCGCACCCAAGGCGATGAAATCCGCTCACGAATTGGATATATGCCTGAGTATGACTGCTTAAATCCGGATATGGAAGCGATACATCAGGTTCGGTACTCGGGAGAACTACTCGGGATGAACCCAACCGTCGCACTTGCTAGAGCACACGAAACGTTGCAGTATGTGGGATTAGGAGAACAACGCTATCGAAATATCGGAAGTTACTCGACTGGAATGAAGCAAGCGACTAAACTTGCATGTGCTCTTGTTCATGATCCTGAATTAATTATTGCTGATGAACCATCGAATGGGCTTGATATCTCTGCACGCAACTACATGATTGAAACCCTCACGAACATGGTGAAAACAGGGAATCGTTCTGTACTCATGGCCTCACATTTGATGGAGGATGTCGAACGTGTATGTGATAATTTTATCCTTTTACACAAGGGTAAATTAGCTGCACAAGGCCGAATTGAAGACCTCAAAGGATTTGACCGTGAAATTGAGATTCATGTATGGGGTGGAGCTTCTCGCCTTGAAGAACTGATGATTTCACGCGGCATGCATGTTCGAAGGGAAGGCAGAGTAATGCGTATTCTCCACGAACAGGAAGATACGACATCACTGATTCTACGCTGTGCTGCTGATGTTGGAGCCCAAATTCGACGAATGCATGAGTATGAGGCATCTTTGGAAGATTTGTTCCTTTCCATTATGGAAAATCTCGGCTATGAAGTCAAATCGAGTGAAGATTTACTTCGATCTCCATCTCAAGCACGTAAGGTCGATGCACCCGAATACATGGGAGGTGGTTCAGCGTGACTCTTCCAGAGTACACACTACCTGTGGACCCATTTGCCACACAACCAATCGCTCCGCAGGACGTCCCTCAAATGGTACCGCTATCTGGCGAATATGATTCAGCAGCACCCGTTACTGGAAAGGTGCGGTTAGAAGCCGCTTGGGGTTCGACAGAAGGCGATGAAGACCTCACGGCCACCAATACTGCTACACCGAAATCTGATGGACAGATATTCAAACAACAATACAAACAATGGAACGGTGAACTCAATCCTCGCTGGATGCGGAATTGGGCAATTCTGCGTCATCACTTACTCGGCGTGTTCAAAAAAGGTCATCGGCCTTGGGGCATGCCAATACGATTGTATCTCTTAGTTGTCTTTATTGCTTCAATGTCGGATGTCGGCATGACATTGGTCTCAGGAATAATCGGTGACTCAGGATTGCATTCCATATGGGGTGTGAGTCGTGATAATCTCTACGGCCATGTGCTTGGATTCTTCCCTCGAAATATGCTCTACTATCCCGTTGTAGCTGCCTTGCTTGTGGGTGGGGTCATCTCTGAAGACCGACAACATGGCACCTCGGCACTCTACTTTTCACGCCCAATCACAAGATTTGATTATGTTGGGATGAAGTTTCTTTCGGTGGCCATTATTCAAGGATTAATTATATTGGTGTCACTAGCGCTCTACTATTTTGCTGAAATTGCTACAATGGGTCGTGGATGGGCCTGGATTATTGACACCTTCCCGATGTTCCTCGCAACTGTACTCAGCGCTTTCTTACTTATTTTCACATATACCAGCATTGGACTTTCCTTATCCAGTGTTTCCAAAGGAAAATTCTTCCCAGGCATCGCCTTACTTTCGATTGTTCTTGGAACGAAAGTTTTGGCTTTTATCGTTGCCAACCTTTTTGATCGTGAAATTCTCTATCTTATCTCCCCTTACGATTGTCTTGCCCATGTTGGCCAAGCCATTATTGGAACTCAACCGACCTATGACCAATACTCATGGACTTGGTCGTTAGCGTCGGTTGTGGCCATGAATGCAATCGCATTGTATGTCTTAAGCACACGTGTTTCATCAATGGAGGTGACTCGCGAATGATTCCAGATTTCGACCAACAAGGACATGCCCAAACCAAGGAATGGGTTCCGGAAGTAAAAGCACCAGCAATACTTTTGGAGAATGTATCCAAGAGTTATGGGAGAATCTTTGCGTTGTCAAACATTACTTTGGCATTGAACGGCGGCGTTACGGGAGTTTTGGGGATGAATGGAGCAGGAAAATCTACTTTGTTCAATTTACTGATGGGTAAACTCAAACCAAGCCAAGGGTCAATCAAATTGTTCGGTACTGATCCTTGGAAGAACCCCGCCCCTTATGCACGTGTGGGTTTTGTACCAGAGCATGAAAAAATGTATGATTGGATGACTGGACATGGGTTTGTTTCTACCTTTGCTCGACTCAATGGTTTAACTCGCGCTGAAGCGGGTATAGAGGCAGACAGAGTATTGGACTTTGTTGGATTAACCGATGTAGCGCATAAGAAAATTGGACAATATTCCAAAGGAATGCGTCAAAGGGCAAAAATTGCTCATGCTTTGGTAAATGACCCAGATTTGATTATTCTTGATGAACCACTCCAAGGTTGTGACCCACTTGCTCGCACCACAATCATGAATGTTATTCGAGAACTTGGTCGTATGGGGCGAACAGTACTGGTCAGCAGCCACATATTACAAGAAATCGAACGTATTACTGAACAGATTGTGATTCTGCATCAAGGAAGGTTGCTTGCCTTAGGTAATCTCCATTCAATT
>JAPKCL010000152.1 GCA_028822955.1 Candidatus Poseidoniaceae archaeon | reverse complement strand
GCCAGCACCACAAGGTGTGCCGTCACCGTTTGAGTCTTGGAAACTGGCGTCCAAAGCAAGACAGTCTCCATCATCATCGAGGATACCGTCTCCATTGTCATCGCCCCATCCATCTTCATCGACCAGGCCATCACCGTCGTTATCGTATCCAATGTTATTGTAAGAAAATGCAATGACTTCCATCATCATGATTGGTGTCTCATAAGACATCCATTCACGGGCGTGATGGTTGCCGACAATCATGACATCGGGTCGGTCGGCATAGTTTCCAGTATCGCCTACGAATGGGTTATAGTCGCCATCATTCACATCTCCAGTGATTTTCAGCCAAGGAGTTGCCTTCATGTAATGCCAGCCTTCGTAAGTATCTCCGGTTGTCGTTTCACCTCGTGCATTCTCGCCGCCATTTAATCCCTCAAGGAATTGGAAAATATCTGGATTTTGTTCAGTTAAGAGAAGCATACGTTCTTTCATAGTCTCGTATGAGTGGTATTCTTTGAACTGAAGTTTCGCTTCATTGGCAGATGCCCATGGGAAAATCATGTTGATGTAATCATCAGACCAGACGTCTTCCGGGGTCGTGCCTACTGGTTCATCTTGTGCCACACTTGCGTTCGCAATTGGTGCAACAAGTGACAATAAAAGTGGGAGAACAATAAGAACTCCAAACGAAGGGCGAGTGCGGATGACTTTACCGTTCAACATCATGGTATCACTTGACCCAAAACGCTCGACTTCTTGAAGCGTTCGCGGCTAAGGTTGTCCCCGTAGGGGACGGATTTAGGCGGAAGTGACCAATACAAGCACCTACTGGACGAGGTATGGCCAACATATTCCAACCATCTGCTGACTCCTTTTGGTCCGAACAGATTCTCGGACTCAATTACCTCACAGTAGCCCTCTTGACTGGCATTCTTTTGCTGGCAATCGTCGTTCGATTTATCACTATGTGGGTAGCTCCAAAGCTCTTATCGAAAATCATCCGTTCAGATTCAATTCAATCGAAAGCGGTCAAAGATTCTGATAAGGCCTTGGGCAATGCTGCAGGTGCTGGAATTGCGATGTATGTTCTGAATGCACTCATCAAACTTCACGAAGAAGGGCAGAACGATTTCAGTCTGCCAGGAATCATTGAAGAGTTGCTACCAAACTTACTTCAATTCATCTTGGCTCTCTCATTGGTATTGTGGGCCTTTCGATTGGTCTCCATCGTCAAGGATGTCGTCCAGCTCTTCGACAAAGACGGAGAACTTGACGGTTCAGAACTCACGCTGATTTCAGCGGTCGAAAGTTTACTCCGCTTCCTCATCATCGCCATCGGTTCAGTGTTTATCGCCGATGCATTAGGATTCAATTTGACCTCCCTCATCGCTGGATTAGGGATTTCAGGTTTGGCTTTGGCCTTAGCAGCCAAGGATACCATTTCCAATCTCTTTGGAGCAACAACGGTCTTGCTTGACCGACCATTCAAGGTCGGAGACTGGATCATCATTGACTCAGTCGAGGGAGAAGTCATGGAAATCAGTCTACGTACGACGCATATTCGTACCTCTATGGATACCGTAGTGACCGTTCCAAATGCAAACTTGGTCAACACGCCAATTGAGAACTTTGGAAAGCGCCGATGGCGACGTTGGCAATCCTTGCTTCACTTGGACCTCAATTCAAATCCAGAAGATGTTGCCACCTTCTGTGATGGGGTAATTGAACACATCAAGTCTTCTCCAATCACTTTGAAGCATGAGAGTTCATGGTGCCAAGTCAGTGCTCTTTCTGCCCAATCCCTTGACATTTCTCTCAACTTGTATTGGGATGTTGCAGGCGGCTCAACAGAGCGAGAAGAAAAAGAAAAGTTCCTTCTCAGCGTCATGCAATTAGCGAAGGAAAAGAAGTTGAAGTTCTTCGATGCTCGAATGATGCAAAATTCCTAATCAATACGGTTTGGGGTCTTTGACTCGATAAATGAAATTGGTAACCAAGCCGACTCCAAGGCTTAGGAAAGCCACTGTGAGGCTTTGATTGGGCGTGAGTGTCTCAAGTTTCCATGCAAAGAAGGAGACGATGAGCCCGGTGATTCCAACCCATTGCCCTGACTTCCACATTCGGAGAGTACCCAAATACGCCTGAAGCCGAGAAACTTCTCTCAGCCATTGTTCACATGCTTTGACGGTTGTTTCATCGCCAAAAGCCTTAGCTTGAGCAAGTTCGAGAACCGTTGCATGGTAGCGCCATACCCAAGCCCCTCCACGAACGGTCGAAAGAGCGCTGCGACTTGACCAAGACGATGGAACTGAACGGCTCCAAGTCTCCAGCATGTTCTGACGTTGCTGTTCACTCAAACCTTCTTTACGAGCCCATTGGTGTTCCAGCATCATCAGTGAAGCAAGCGAAGGAAGACGGTCGGATTCACACAAGAGATGCTCACTCAATGAACGGCAAAGCGGTAAGAACATCTGCTTTCCATCAACTTCTACAACCGAATCTAAGGAGAGATGAAGCCGAGGTAATCCGAATGTCGTGGAGCAATGAGGGGCTCGCCACATAGTATTGGTTTTCAGTTGGTCTTCGACCGCTTTCAGACGGTCGTTCCATCGACGTTCGGTACTTGGGGTAGTGAATGGTGCAAGTGCCGAATGCAGATTGCCAAGTTGTTCGACCATTTCCATAACCGAAGAATCTTCACCACCAAATGTAAGATAACTGTGCATTGGGTAGAGTAGGATTCGGTCATTACCATCGACAGACCAACCGCCTTTTGGCAACAAAAGTGGTTCGTTTTCAAGTTTCAAGAACCATGGTTTATGGCGAACGATTCGAGACACATCGTCACCACAATGTATGGGGGTGAGAGAAGCAAGAATAGTTTGGTTAATGCACACAACGACTTCATTTCGGCGATTCGCAGCTGATTTTACAAGAGTGGCTGATTCAACTTTTTGGGGCCATTCCCCCCAGGTCGAATGGTTGATCAAGAATGCATTCCACCATTCCGGTTCAAGTGCCAAGGATACATCCCAAACGGATGACTTGCCGAAAGAGGTTCGAAGAATCCCTTCAGTGAGCGCATTATCAACTGAGTTTTGCGCAATACCGGAGGGCCACCAATCTGGCTCGTCCATGTCCTGCCTAAGAGGAGGTCCTTGTCAAAGGATGCCCTCATCAGTTTAAGTCATCTTGAAGCGAACTCTCGGCATCGAGGAGAGCGGAAAGTTGGTCATTCGAACGAGGGTTCGAGTATTCAAACCAAGCCTTGTAAGCCTTAAGCCATGCAATTGTTCTGGTTTCAAGAGTATCATTGTTTTGTTCCTCCTCCGGATCAGACTTATTTTTCAA
>JAPKCL010000151.1 GCA_028822955.1 Candidatus Poseidoniaceae archaeon | reverse complement strand
TCATGTCATCCTTTTTAGCCATGGATTGGCCAACGGAATCATGCTATTATACTTTAATAAAAGGAATTTAAAAAACTGATTTAATAAAAAGTGCTCGTACCGGGATTTGAACCCGGGTCGAAGGAATGAGAGTCCTTCATGATGGGCCACTACACTATACGAGCGTGGATAGTTTGGCCACCGACACCCCGTATTTAGCCATCACCCATTCAATCATTCATTCCTCATGCTGATTGTTCAAGAAATCATATCGCGTTTCACTTTAAGTTTTCAGTGAAAGTGAAAAAGAGGCCATTGCGGAACAATCAGAAGTTTAGTTTTACCAGAGGGGTGTTTCATCGCTTGATATACTGGTGCCGATGAGTTTGGTTCATGGACAACAATGCCAGCACCCTTGAAAACCTTAACTTCGCTGAACTCAAGCCTTCAGCGGAAAAGAATGAACAATCTACCTGGGCTGAAAAGTCAACGACACTCTATGCTCATCCCAGCGGCAAGCTCCCATCCCGGTTTGCCGCTGTAGGGTGGCAACCTTGGCATCGACCTGGAAGTTCAGGTGCAGCAGTCACCAGTACAACCATTGCACGTCTTACCCGTCGAAGTCAAATCGCAATTCGAGGTGAGGCTTAATGGGAAAAACTCAACGACTCCGTCAAGAAATCTCAACCTACCTTACAACCGTTGGTGAAGCAAACACAAGCGACATCTTGGATCACGTCAATAATCGATTCCGTTGGGGCGCAACCATGAACCAGCTTGGTAATGTTCTCGCTCGAGACCGTCGATTTGTCAAAGTCGGTTTCGATGAAGGAACTGATGTTGGTGGTTTCAGAATGCGTGTCTGCATCTGGTCCATCGCCTCTGCTTGAGGGCAAAGGGATGAAAACCTCAACACATCACGCAGAAATATGGCGGCAGATGTTCGAGCATTCATTGAATTGATGCGACCAAAGAACATGGTCTTAGCAGCAATCACTGTTCCACTCGGGGCGCTTTTTGGACTGAATGCAACACTCAACTCAGAACAAGCCTCAGCCGTCGCAGTACAAATCTTGGCTGTACTGGCCTTTATGGGTGCTGGAAATGCAATGAACGATATCAAAGATGCTGCTATCGATGCTCAGGCACATCCGAATCGACCAATACCCTCACAACGTGTTTCAATTCAAGCGGCTCAGAAGTTTGTCGCCCTACTTTGGACGTTGAGCCTCGCAGCCATGGCCTATGGTTCATTCGAACTTGCACAAAACAATGCTGCATGGTGGCCTTTAACTGCGATATATTTCAGTGCCGTCATCCTGATGATTACCTATGATTTAGGTCCAGAAACCAAGAGTAAGGGCCTGATTGGGAATATATCCATTTCACTGATGGTCGCTGCAGTCATCCTCTACGGGGCAGCAAGTGTTGATTCGATGTCGTGGCTTGTGTTCTATGTCGCAGGAGTCGTGTTCTTCACGAACCTTGCCCGAGAGATTGTCAAAGATTGCCAAGATATGTTGGCTGATGAAGGAGTACGCAATACTCTACCCATGAAGATCGGTTTAGAAAATGCAAGAATGCTCTCGTATGTTCTCGTTATGGCAGGACTGGTTTGCTTGTATATCCCGTATTGGAAAGGGCCTTTTGTATTCGGACAATTGGTTCTTCAAACTCCGGCAATTCTGGTACTCATTACTTTGAATGGACCCATGTTCAAGGGTGAAGATGTGCAAGTTTCTGCTCGTATCCGCGTCGCAATGCTTCTCGGATTACTCGGGTTTATTCTTACAATGTACCTGTGATTCTCAAAGACCCATGAACTCGCCCATAGCATCCCAAGCACCAGAATTAACAAGGTAAGCAAGTAATGACATCTGCGCCCACATGCGATTTTCGGCTTGGTCAAAAGCAATTGATTGTTTGTGGTCCATGACCCAATCGGTGACTTCATCCCCACGATGTGCGGGTAGGCAATGCATGAATTTCCAACTTGGATCCATGTTCGAAACTAATTCTTCATTGACTTGAAATCCATCAAAAGATTCTACTTTGTCTTTCATGTGTTCTTCACCCATTGAGATGAAGACATCGGTGTAAACAACATGTGCGTCTTTCACCGCTTCGACGGGGTCGTTGGTTTCGACGACTTTACTGCCATTCTTTTCTGCAATAACTTTGGTCCGTTCAACAACAGCCTCATTTGGCTCGTATCCTTTGGGAATTGCATAGTAGATATCAATCCCAAGCATTGCACATGCCAGCATCAAATCATGAAGCACATTGTTTCCATCGCCAACCCAAGCCACTTTGAGATGTTCAAGATCATCAAAGTTTTCTAAAATAGTCATCAAGTCAGCAGCTGCTTGACAAGGATGGTGTTGGTCTGAAAGGGCATTAATGACCGGCACATCTGCATGCTTAGCAAGTTCTGTCACGTCATCATGTGAAAAACATCGATAGGTCATACCGCCTAAGAATCGGGAAAGAACTTGTGAAGTATCACCCACAGTTTCCGACTTCCCAAGTTGAATATCATTCTTGAGTAAGGTGAGTGGATAGCCACCCAACCGATTGATTCCAACCTCGAAAGAGACTCGAGTGCGAGTTGATGGCTTTTCATAGATTGAGCCAATTGCCATGGTATCGAGCGGAAGGAAGTTGAGAGCAACTTCATCTCCTTGCTTCCAAAGACGCTTGAATTCAATCGCCCATTTCAAAATCTTTTCGAAGTCTTCTTCGACATCATCAATTGCAAGTAAGTGTTCTGCCATACCCTTTCCATTGAAAGACGGCTTCTAAGTGTTATGAAGCACGAGATTGGCAATCAATTCTTCTCATGCTCGATGTCGCTAGCAAAACCATCACGGGCATCGCTCATGCCGCCAAACAAGGCTTGAGCAAAGGTAAGGATGTCCGCAAGTCCTTCTTCAAGTTCCGAAGAAAGAGGAGTCAAGCCGGGTGCCTGTGCGAATTCTTGCATTAAACGTAATTGGCTAATTGCAAACTCTGTTCGTTGTCCACCTGCTTCATCATACAATGCTAATTCAAGAATTTCAAGTCGCTCCGACCATTCCAGAATCTTTTCTAATTCTTCAGGTTCAAGAAGGTCTGACTTTGAGAGGAAATTCTTCGTTGGAAGGCCAAGTCTGAATTCGACGATACTCGAAAGAAGCATTTGAGAGACGAACCCAGAAGGTGAGCGTGAAAGCATTGGGTCAAACAAGTAAATGATGGCGGACTGTTCTCGACCAATAACATCGATGAGGTGGTTACTTGCTTCACGGAATGCGAACAATTCAACTTGCCCTGGTGTGTCGACAATCATGATTTCTCCCGAAAGAGCATGGAGTTGGGCCGCAACATCGCCGGCTTGTGCAGCCAAAAGGTCCGCTGCCAAGATT
>JAPKCL010000150.1 GCA_028822955.1 Candidatus Poseidoniaceae archaeon | reverse complement strand
CGCGGTTTTGGACTCTCTTCAACTTTTGAACTCATCAAAATTGAAGCCGTCATCCTCATCATCTTCATTCCAATCAACCGCACCAGGCTGAGCAAGATTGGGGTGTAACATCATTTGCAGCATTGGCCAGAGTCGCAGGAAAGAAGGAGACGCTTCCCACATCAGTTGAATCATTGGATGTTCACTCATCGGGATTCCGCCTTCACCAGGTGGCGGTAAGTCGGCAGGCAATTGACGCAGTTCGACAATTAAATCTTGTAATGCAGTGCGTTCATCTTCATCAGCCATCTCAAGTTCTTCACAGGTCTCCAATGTCAACTCAAGCAGGTCGGCCAATTCATCCGGATTCATTGGTCCAGTTTCGGTATCTTTGACATCGATGGGGCCAAACGAGACCGGTCCTAAGTCAGTGGAATACATCTCATCGCCTTGGCGCTCAACTTTCATCAAGTGCTGGCCTGCAGTGTTGCCAAGCGGAGCAAGAGCAAAACCACCATCTACGATTCGTGACGAAAGCCATTCAGGCAATTCACGGACTTGTCCGGTGATTAAGACACGGTTCAATTCTCCAGGGAAGGCCACAGGTGCAACTTCAACCGCTTCGACAACCCGTGATTCGACCGTTGGCCAATGGGTTAGGCGAGCTTGAACGTGTTCGATAGCAAGTTGCGACGGGTCGAGAAGACGGACCCGACCGTGTTCACCAACAATCATAGCGATCAGAGCAGCGATATAGCCACCTTTTGCACCCACTACGACGACTTCTTGCTTTTCTGACAATTCCAAGTGATGCAGTAAGGTAGCAATCATGTGGGGGGCCGAGATTGTTTTGAGGCCACCTTGTTCAGTTTCGAGGAAAGGGATGGGGCGGTCGGCGAAAAAAGGCTCAACATCGTAATCTGTAAAATCAGCAATGTCGACTTCAAGCATGGCCTTTTGAACGTGCGCCGGAACTTCGATGCCACCTTTCTCAAGGCGCCGCAGCAGGGCAGGCATGTCCGTCATGAAGAGAGCATAATCTCCAACTCATGTAAAGGGTGGCCCTTTGGTTTTTCAAAACGAGGCATAATCCTGCTCAACTCATTTCTAACCATGCAAAGAACGAAACGATTGGAAGAAGAATCAGGATAGCACGATTTATCTTTTTCTGCTGGTCGACGTACTTGACGGTTGGTTCAGGCGAGACTTCAATTGATTTTGCGCTTCTTGAACGCCGAGCAAGGCTCACTTTCTGTTCAATCTGGGAAAGGACTTTGTCTCGTAATTCAGGTTGACGGCTGTTTGTCATGCCTTGTCCAACGATGAATTTAACCGAATATTGTTCGGCTAAGATCAATCCAGCCTGAACCACTCCGGTCGTGTTTGTCAAGTTGTGCATGTCGATTCGGATTGACATACCATCGCTTTTGACATGGCTCAAGACGCGCCATTTGCCTTGTCCTTCATTGAACCTGTGCAACAGTTCTCGAGCGTGAACAAGCGGTTGTCGTCCAAGGAAAACAGGGCGCTTTCGCCTTGCTAGAAACGGTCCCAGTAAAATTGCTCCAAGCATTGGGGGTGTACACATCAAAGCGACCAGTCTTTCGAGGGCATCAGGGTCGGTTAGAATGGAGACGACTGCTAAACTGAACCCAAGGTACAATCCCAAAAAGGCCCCTGCTTGGAGACCGGTGATAAGGCCAACCGGTTCTCCCTCCTTGAGGCTCATAACATCACGAAGAGGGCTCTGCACATCAATACTCGCCTTTGGCCGAGCGAAACTTCATCAATTGGGTTATAGTGCATGTGGTATGGAGAAGAACGGCTTGCTCGACCGTCGGCGTGAGCGTAAAGTCGGGCTTTGGGTGTTTGGGGTCAGTGCATTTTTCTTTGTATCTTTTTTCCTTGCACCACTGATTCTGCCCACGGGGAGCGTACCAGAACTCGGCGGTCGAGCCAACGCTTTGGATTATGCTACTGTGGATGGTGCCTTCTCCAGTGGCAACACTCCAGCTTCATTGACTCATGTGCATGAGGATGGAACTCTACACGTCCATGAACCGTTTGCTTGGACAGAACTGGACCCTTACACCGGTTTTATCTATATGTTTGGTGATTTAAATTGCCATAATAAACACGAAAGGTCATTGGAAATCAATGGTAATCAAATGCCTGTATGTACACGTGACCTTGGGATCTTCTTTGGATTGGCCATTGGAGGTTTAGTGTTCTCTCGCTACGGCTATAATCGTTGGACAATCAAAGACTCCTGCCTTTCGTTACTCCCTGATAGATGGCTTGAGAAAATCTATAGAACGAATCGCAGAACTATGGCTTGGATTGGCATGGGTGCCGTTCTTTGCGTACCTATGCTCATTGACGGATTCACTCAACTCCTCAGTGGATATGAATCAAATAACCTCACACGACCTCTCACCGGAGCGCCCTTTGGAATGGGTATTGCCATACTAACTGCGGCCGCTTACTCTGCACGTCCGCACTTCTTTGATAATGCCAGCATGGTGAAGTTGCCGGCAAATGCACAATTTGAACTTCAAAAGAAAGAAGAAGAGTGATCAGTCTTTCGGTGGTGGCGTTTCCCACCATGCAAGTAGTTCTTCTACCGAAGTTGGAACTGGGCACATTTCATGGCCACTGCTCAACATCTCAAGGCGCTTACAAATGTATTCAATCGATTTTCGAATTAAAGGTCGAGGCGGTCTTCCATCAACTGGAATTAAAATTGAACGCAAGGCATCGTTCCATTCTGCTTCAGGATTTGCTCGACGCCATGAGGCGATTTGTGTTCGAAGTGGCCACATGGCAAGAGCCAAACGCCCGTAGCCCAGACGACTGTCCCTGAGTTTGAACACTTGCGCCTCAGCAAAAGGGACATGGGATTGTTGTTTGTGTATCCATCGAGTTTTTTCGAGCCACTTGACGAGTCTTTGGGTGTGCCGTTGCGTCACCATTCGATGTGGCCCGAACGCTTTGTGGAGGCGTGGGACTTCACTCGAACCGACAATCAAGGATAATGTTCCGAGCACCGACCAACATGAATGAGAATGAGGCGTGGCTGGAACGTCATTTGCACCTGCAGTTTCCGAATCCCACTTCGATTCAGCATACGCCATCCATTCAGCAGGCGAACGTCCAGAAAGCCAACCAATGTGGATAGCGGTTCGCTCTTGAGGTGCTCCTGGCAAGCGCCGTTGCTTTTTGACATCGGCAACTAAAGTTCGAAGTAAATACCGGTCGACTTCATCGGCGATAACGTTCAAAGGTGCAGGTTTACGATTGAAGAAAGCACGAAGTTCTGCACGAAGTTTCTTCTTGAGCTCATCCAAGCCGCCTTCATTCAAGATTGGCCCAACAACGCAGCACTTGTCAAAGGGTGCAGGTGCTTTG
>JAPKCL010000149.1 GCA_028822955.1 Candidatus Poseidoniaceae archaeon | reverse complement strand
CCCCTATGAAGGCGGTGAAGGTGTTGCTGGACACGTGTTCCTTTCCGGTGATGAAAGTGCTCGGACATGGGCTGAGCACAATGCTTGTGACTTGAATGCTGAAAACACCACCTTGGATGACGGAAGTATTCGAACTGTCTACACTGGCTGTATTGATGGAGGTGAAGTCGTCAATTACAAAGTCGCCAATGCTGGTCACGGAATTAATGATGATTTCGAGGGCGGACTTAACACGCTCATGTGGGCTTTTGTGTCAAAACATACGCCTTGAAAACTCAACTGCTCATGTTGACACTCTGGACAGAGCCAAGTCTTCGTCGAACTGTCCGTGCATGCATCTCAGCATTTCACTTTCCAGCGATCAGTGCCCGTGTTCGATTAATCCTGTTGCATCGGCTCCAACTAAGAGAATTACGAGGATTAAAGCCCCAGTGATGACATTGAGCATTGCCTTTCGACCGGTCACTGGATTGTGGATATCTGGCAATGTGTCGACTGTGGCAACGTAAAGGAATGTTCCAGCGGAGAACAGCATGGTCAAACCAATGGTTTGTGTGTCCAGACCAGTCAGTGCGTAGAAGGCAATTATCATCATGATTGGAGTGGCGAGAGAAAATACGGTGACATCAAGAATCGATTTGTTTCTCGTATCTCGTTCATGCATTGAGAAGATACCAAGGCTAAATGCCGCAGGACCTTTGTGAATCAGTACTGCCATTGCTACAGTTGCAGTAATGGCCACGCTACCAGAGGCAGCGGCAGCCCCAATGGCCAGACCATCGGTTGCAGAATGCAGCGTGAGACCCAGAACCATCAACCATCCGTTATCACTGTGATGAACATGATCGTGTCCATGCTCTTCGTCGTGGTCATGGTGTTCTTCGTGAACAGCGTGTCCAATTCCTGAACCTTCAAGAACCAACATCAATACAAATCCAGCTAGAATCGCTCCACCTAAGAACCATCCATCAATTTCAGAACCGTGTTCATCTACCTCTTCGTGAGAATTACCGGTAATCAAAGCCTTAATTTCTTCTAATCCTGTTGTGGCATTTATGTCTCCATCTTCTACCTCTTCAATGACATGAAGGACGGATTTGGAAAGTGGCTCATCTGAAGATTCATCCTCGTGGCTCTCTTCTTCATGAGATTCTTCATCTCCATGCCCTTCATGGCCTCCAACAAGGGTTTCGATTTCTTCAATGGCTTGCGATGCGTTGATGTCCCCATCGTCAACCTCCAGTAGTACCAATGCAATCGAGCCTGCAATCTTGTCTTCATCACCATGCAAATCGTGTTCATCAGAAGTGGCTAACTCATACCCCTCAGGTATAACAACCATCATTGCGGATGCAATAATAATTCCAGCAGCAATACCAGTGAGAACTTTCAGCCGTTCAGGGTTCTCTTTAATCTTTGACAAAACAGGGAGCAGTCCACCGATTAAAGCAATAATCAAAGTTATCAAAGCATACACTATTGGTGGGTTAGTCATACCTTTGGGTCAATTAATAGGTATATAAAAAATGTTATTAATATTGTCCCGAATCACCAAGTATGAGCCGAGTCCTTTCCTTCAGTACCGATAATGAATTTGCAGAACAACTGGAACACTTGATTCGACAATCGGGTTATTCGAATCGAAGTTTATTCCTGCGTGATGCAAGCCTACACTTTGCTGAAGCACAGCGTCGAGGGGAACTTGTGGCCATGGCGGATGATGAAGTGCTCGAAGGTACAATTGTGATTTATTACCAACACGGCGTTGAAAGTAAACTCATGGAACTTCGTCATTCCCATGAAATTGATGTGTTCTCGTATCACCATAACTGTCTCACCGACAGTCACACTTGCGTCGATACAATGCAGGTCCGTGGTAATGCCCAATCATTTCGATACGCAATTGAAAAACTGAACAATACACAAGACATCGATAAGGTAAATTTCATCGCAGCACCCATGCGTGAAAACGGTTGTTGCTAAGTCTTTCATTCTCTACAAACCAACGGTCAACACTAATTTCTGATGTTTGATGTCACTTCAGCATCATTTAATCAGAACCGATCAAAACAATTGCTAAAATTAAGGAATGAAAGTTTCCAAGGGTCGAAGTGAAGAGAACTTCAAGCAACAGAGAGATACAATGCATTCATTTCTTTGAAAAGTATTTTCAATTCATCTTTGATTTGGTTATACGATTGCTTGATTTCAGCAATTCGTTCACGTGTTGAATCGGATTGAGTTTTCATAGCACTTTTCAACTCTTTTTTGGCCTTGTGTATATCAAAAAGACACGACCGCATTGATTCACGATAGGTTGAAACTTTCTTTTCAAAGATGCTAATATCAATGTTTTTCGAACTGAGTTTATTGGCAGTCTTCTTAAACTTCATATCCAATTTAGCTACCTCGATCGAATGCTTGGGAGTTTTTCTCAAATTTGATTTAAGGCCTAAGAGTTTGAACATACCAATCCACCATTTGCTTGGGTCAACATGGTACCACTTGTGTCCATTTCGGTAATCTGCTTGGAAGGTATGGTGGAAATTATGGTATCCTTCACCAAAGGTAAGGAAAGCGAGCCAAAATGAATCCTTGCTCGAGTTTTCTTCAGAGTATGGTTGCGTACCCCAAATATGTGCTGCACTGTTGATGAGGAAGGTGCCGTGGTGAACGAATACAAGTCGAACCAGTCCGCCCCATACAAAACAACCAATTGCGGTAGCGATGCCTCCGAGTAAATATCCTAAAAGTGTTGGAAGAATGATTCCAGAAAATGCTCCAATCAAAAATATATTTCTGTGCTGCCAAGCAATGATTTTATTTGCCGATAAATCTTTGACATTGGCAAAGTCGTTTTGGAATGTTTCCTCTTCAACCAGGATCCATCCCATGTGGGAATGCCAGAAACCTCGAGATGCTGAATAAGGGTCTTTATCGGTATCAGTTGACTTGTGATGATTCCGATGGTCAGAACACCATTCGATGATTGAATTTTGGAAAGCACCGGCCCCAAATACGGAATAAAACAAAACTAATGGCCACGATGCATCGTGTGACCGATGCGAAAAGAGTCGATGGTATCCGACAGTAATCGACAAACCACATGCGTAGTAAAACGAGAGGAACATAATCGCTTCAGTCCATCCTGGTGCTTCGAAGTAAGACCAATGAAGGAAAACTCCTACCAGTGCAAGAATGGGAGTGGAGATAAGAAAAACAGTGTTCAGCCAGTTGATACGAGTTGAAGGATTGTACTCTGACATAGTGCTTCCCCACAATCCGGCCCTTTTGATGCTTGGGGTTTAGTGTTCCCAGCAACACCGGTTTTCCGATTTACTTTCGAAGGCGGGTGCCCAACTCCCCTTTTCGCAGTGGGGGCAGGAAGAAGTTCCCAATGAATCTCAATTTCCGAATTTCCCTGTAGGGTTCTGGAAAATTTCGAGATTAAAACTCGATACTGACGATAACAGATGGTCGAATATATCTG
>JAPKCL010000148.1 GCA_028822955.1 Candidatus Poseidoniaceae archaeon | reverse complement strand
TCATTTTGTGACCTGCAGCAGTAATGCGGCGACCTTTGAAGAGTTGAAGTGCGTCACCGTTTTCATCATCGACGATGCGACCGGCGACTTTCTCGACTAAACCTGAGGTCTCGAGTTGTTGGAGAGCAGTACGGATGATGTGTCGTGATGCAACACCTGGGGTGTTCGGGCTTGCACCGTTATCCTTGCGACCACCGAATGCTTGAGCCAAATGGGTTACGCCAATTGGTCCGTCACGGGAAACCTTGCGGAGAATAGCAGCAGAGCGGAGGAACCACCAGTTCACTTGAGATGGAGGGCGTTCACGGTCGACACCAGTTTTAACGAATTCAGCCCATTCTGGGGTGGAAACGCTCTTTGTTTCTTCGAGTCGCGCTGCAAGAGCTGGGTTGAGGATTTCAGCGGGTATATCGTATAGAGTCGTCATGATAAGACACCGAGCAATTTGCCGACCGAACTCCCCTATATGAAGAGAACGGCTGAAACGCACCGCTCAACACATCTCATCCTCATTCGGTTGTGCGAAAAAGGAACATAACAAGGGTTCAAGACAGAGGGGCTCTTGGGATTAATAATGAAGAAAGCTTTGGCACAGAATCCGAACCTTTTGCGTACGTTACTTGGGTTGTCTGTGACACTCATAATATTGCTCTCATACGCAGTGTATGGGGCAACAGTCTCCCCTTCCTACTATCTCTACACGACTGAAACAACTGAGACCGAACATGAAATTGGTGAACCTGTTCGAATCTATCAAGAATCCTCAAACATCACTACATGGTCATGGGATATACCTGCAAACAGTTCCAATCTCACTTGGGTTCACCTCTCCGCAATCGAACTTTCGTCGAATGCAAAAGTAAAATTAATCAATTCAGCCGGATTGTACAGTCACCGATTGCTCGGGGTTGAATCCGACCAAGCATTCAGTTGTGCAGAACAATGCCAAAAAAATTCTACTCATGAAGTCGAATCACCCAATGGTGATTCTATTGTGATTCATGCTTTGACCTCGTACGACCCTGCACGAAGAAATAACGGAACTGTGTATGGTTCAGATCTTGCTGAAGCGACTTCGAAAGCAAGAGACTTGATTGCATATGAACACAGTCCTTCTTTGCTGCGCGTTGAAATTATCGAAGAAGGGGACCGTCAAACTTCTCCAGAAATTATGATGCTCAGCGTAAACGAAGAGTTCGAATCAATCGAAGTATTTTCTGTTGATGCAGCAACCGAATTCCTTTGGGCACTTGCGGCAGTTGTCGGATGCTTTTCGATGGTTCTGATTCCATCATTTACGGTCTATTTTGCCGCAAAGGCAAAAGAAAAGAAAGACCAAGTGAAATTACAAAAATCTGAAAATCAAGTCAAAGCCTCGATTGAAGAATCGTGATAATGCCTTTTTCCCAATTGCCTCATATATATTGAAGCCATGTGAGACAATGAGCGTCATGCATAAGTTCGTAGCATTTACCTTCCTGTTCCTCTTACTGGGGAGCAGCATGCCTACTTGGCATGAAGGGGTAATGCAAGATACGTCTCAACAATCAACATCAGCTCGTGCAACAGGCGTTGATATTACCGTCACAGATATTTCTTTCTCTTATACAACGGCGGGTGATGAAGAACAATACCGTATGTTCTCATCAAATTATCCAGTCCCCGGATTTAACAGACCTGAAATGCTCTATGTTGTGGATGCTGTCGTTGATGTCCCTATTCAACTCGACATTCTGATTGAAAACCTTGGAACAGTTTCTTCGGGAACAATCGACGTCAACATTAAGGTTCTCCATAATGAATATGCTTTGTTTGAAATGATTAACCAAACGGTTCAGTTAGGAACATTGAGTGGAGGAGATTCAAATTCAATTGCAAAGGTAATCACACCAACCTATGCAGGTAACCACACATTGGTTATTCGTGCAACCTCGACTGTACTCGATGACAACTCACAAAATGACGTGAAAAGTGATAGTTTTACTGTTGCGAGCATGTACTACAATTGTGATTCATTCGTTGGTTGGACTCCTGGGACGCAATGGGGCATCAGTACCGATACAGGCCTCTCGATGGGAAGCAGTTGCCATGTAGGGAATGGACAATCTTCAAGCTATACCAACAATCTTGCTACATCATTAGTGACACCTGTCATGGATATGTCAGACGTTGCACCAAATCCAACACGCACCAATGGCTTGAGTTTCTTTTACACCGGAAGTGCCGCTTCTGGAGATGTATTGAAGATCGAGGTCTTGACCGCCATGGGTGGCTGGTTCCAGTTAGGTAGTATTAGTAATACGATCGACCAAGATTTTGTTGATGGACAAGATTATCAAACGTTTTCAGTTAACAATGGCGGTGCTACTTCACCTCTCATTCCAGTTCCACAAGAACATTTTCACAGTCAAACACAATTTCGGTTCTTGTTTGAATCTGATGCATCAGGAACTGATATTGGATACTATCTTGATGAACTGGTCTTCGTATATGACCAGAAGGTAAGGCAAGATGAATATGCACTCTCCTCAAATGGCATTTCCACAGTTGGTTCAGTAGCTGGTCAATGGGGTACTGTAAGGGTTCAAGTTACCAATGATGGAAATATTTCAGATTCAGTATTTCCGGGAATTACCGGTTTACCTGCTGATTGGGATGTGTATTTCGCACACCTAAGTGGCGTTTCCATCAATACACAAACGGGAGTTTTGTTATCACCTGGTGAATCGAAATACATTGATGTAAAGATTCTACCAGACCAGAATGCATCGACTGGACTCCAACAGATGTCATTCGTAGGAACTTCAAGTCAATATGTAGAGGTAAACACGACGCTGCCGATGCAATTCCAAGTTATCCCGGATAGAGAGCCCTACATCGTACAACCTGAAACCTCAGCATCATGCCCTCCAGGAAGTACATGTCCGTTTTCTATCGAAATTCAAAACTTAGGAGATGCGACTGACGTCTTTGATTTGACAATTGATACTTCAGCACTACCACAGAATTGGGGTGTAAACTTGGCATGGACCCAAGATTCAAGCGTTCTTGTTCGAACTGATACACCTGTAATGATTGAATTTTCTTTAACCATACCTACAGATGCCATACCGGATTCAATGTTTAGTTTTGCTTTGACTGCTGTTTCTCAAAACAATTCTATCCGAACCCATACGCAAAATATCGATGTGGCGGCATCGATGATTAGTAACGCAACTGTAGGGATATCTGAATATCAAATGCAAAAAGATATGACAGTTGATGCAGGAGAAACTATCTCAATCGAATTCACCATTTGGAACAATGCGAGCCGTCAAGATATATTTTCAATTGCCATACTTCACGATCCTTCGGGTCAGTGGGTTATTGAACAACCAACATTGAACAATGCAGTCATCAACAGTGGCTCATCGACATCATTCAATATTGACGTCACTGCACCAATGACTGGTCAGGCAGGGGATTATGCACCAGCAATTACGCCCAGTATTACATCAACAAGAAGTGGGATGGTATACCAAGGAGTCCCCTATGA
>JAPKCL010000046.1 GCA_028822955.1 Candidatus Poseidoniaceae archaeon | reverse complement strand
ATTAAATGGAAGGCTGAACACACTCAAAACCAAAGTGGAAAAACCGCAGTAGTAACTGGTTCAAATACCGGAATCGGCTATCATATGGCACTCACTTTGGCAGACAAAGGTGCACACGTTATTCTTGCATGTCGTAATGAAGAGAAAGCGGAATCTGCAAAGTCAAAGATGCTCAAGACCTCTCCGAATGCCAACATCACTGTACAACTTCTTGATCTTGCAGACCTTGTAAGCATCGAAACTTTTGCCAATCAAATGAAGAAATCTCACAAACATCTCGATATTCTGATTAACAATGCTGGTGTCATGATTCCCCCAAAGTCCGTCACAAAAGATGGATTTGAATTACAGATTGGTACAAATCACTTTGGCCACTTTGCTCTCACTTCCCAACTGTTGCCGCTCCTTACAGCTGCCGAAGCACCTCGTATTGTCACACTTTCAAGTATCGCTCACTGGTCGGGTCAAATAGACTTTGAAGACATCAACGGCGAGAATAAAAAGTACAACAAGTGGGGAATGTACAGTCAAAGCAAACTGGCAAATCTTCTGTTTGCTCTTGAACTCGACCGTCGCCTCAAAGCAGCAGGTTCCCATATCGAATCTCTCGGAAGTCATCCAGGTTATTCTGCTACTGATTTGCAACGGCACTCTATGGCATGGCGAATTCTGAATCCACTTTTCGGAATAGCACCCGTCAAAGGTGCTGCTCCTACACTTTATGCAGCCACTGAACCCGATGCACTCATACACCGTTACTGGGGTCCTATAGGCTCTCTTGAGGCAAGAGGCTGGACTGGTAAAGCAAAAATCACTGATCGTGCAGCAGATGAAGACGTTGCTCGCCGACTCTGGGAACTGACTGAGAAGGTTACGGGCATTCAGTTTGAAATTTGAAGAAGGTTATCTGCGTGAAATCAACGCGTTAACCTTGGCGTTTTCAGTTTATTT
Organism: Candidatus Poseidoniaceae archaeon; assembly: GCA_028822955.1. Taxonomy (GTDB): domain Archaea; phylum Thermoplasmatota; class Poseidoniia; order Poseidoniales; family Poseidoniaceae; genus MGIIa-L1. The sequence goes on along the minus strand of JAPKCL010000046.1, from coordinate 12,122 downwards.
TCATTGCTTGAACACCGCAATCAGTGTGAAACGCTGTTGCAAAGATTTATGTTTCGCCGTTGGTAACATATCGTGTTACTATGGGACTCTTTGACAGGTTTAGAAAGGAGCCCTCTCCGGAGAATAAACAAATTGCTCTGGTTTATGTTGATGCGGAAAACGCTCGTGCACAACCAGATTCAATACGAGAATCAATTGAAACCCATTTTGGTGCTGATGCAAAACAGATGTACTCCTATTCAAAATGGAGTGCAAAGAGTGTTGAAAGTAAAAAATATAGGAACGCAGGCTTTCGTCTAGTTCAAGCTGATTCAGGTGATAATAATGCAGATATTATGATGTCCTTAGATGCCTATGAATCAGTGAGGGATTTTTCAGAACGAGGCGTAACTGGAGTTGTCTACATTAGTTTTCATGGAGACAAAGGATTCACACATTTACTCGAAAAAATCAAATCAGTCCCTGGATGGACATCTGTTTGGGTAACATCCAATAAAGCACCAGCAAAGATGATTGTAAATTCTGCTTCTGAAGTTCTCAAAATAATCCCGCCTGTTACCGCTTCGGTACTGAGCCAACCAAAAGTCAAGGTTCAGAAGATAGCGAAGCAGGCAGGGGAAAAGAAAGACTCGAAACAAAATAAAAAGTCGGCAAAAGGAAAACAATCGAAACCATCGGCAAAACAGGCGAGTAACTCAACACCCCAACCCTCGAAGAAAATCCCCGACCTTTCCGATTCCAAAAATACGGGAAGTAAGACCACTCGTCATCCATCAGTCCCCTATTTGAATACAGCAAATAAGGGATTACGACTTCCTCGGGAACCCGAAGACTTCGCTCAATCAGTGAATTGGTTTATCTCGAATTATAATGGTTTTTCGACCTATAAAGAATGTGTCGAATCACTCAAAGAATCGGGGGTCGTTTCTAAAAGCCGAACAAGTATGGTCTTGAAGCCAATTTTACGTGCATTTTCAACTGATGGCGAATTTAAGTCCATCACTCAGCAAGCATTAGACATGCATCCAGATCTCATGGTTCAATCAATGTTGGAAGATATATATTCGAGAACAGGCCAAGCAGAATACATTGAGGAGAAGGAACTTTACAGAGAGAACGTCGATCGATATTTCCAAAAGGTGAGTCAATTTTTAAGTCCAACGAAACCACAAAAAGCGAGTCCAAATGTGTCGCGAAAAGCCGTCCAAAAGAGTTCTTTGGAATGGGACTTCAAGCCTTATATCTTACAGCTCATACTTGCTGGTGCAACAGATTCCCAAAAATTAGGAATGGCAATTATCGAATTTCAACGAGCGAATAATTGGTCCGATACCGGAAAAGAAGCGTTTAACATCAGGGCTGGGCTTAAGAAATCGCAATCGTATATCAGTACCATTCGAGAATATCTGAACGATTCCGTCGAGGTCGAAGGTACTGGGCCAAAATTCAATTTCTTCATCCGGAACAAAGACCATCAGTGAAAATCCTTCAAGGAAAGTCATGAAGGTAAGGGGCTCCAAGATGAGAGCAAGTTGCCGTTGAGTTTAGCATCAATCTCGACGTTGTCGAGAATCGCCTTGCCTTTGTGAGCGAGAGTTGTTGTTTCGACCCCCACCACCACGGTTATTCTGCTGAGGGCGAGAGGCACTCTGTGAATTACCTCGTGATTGTTGGTTACGGTTGTTATCTCGTGGGCGTTTTTTAGTCCCAGACTTTTCTTTAATTTTACCAGCCTTTTGTCCAGGTTTCGGAATCGCACCAACAAAGTGGAATTCATGGCTGCTATCAACAGGAATCTCTTTTTCAATCAAATCCTGAATCCCAACAAGGTAGCCGCTTTCTGAGTCGTCGCAGAAAGCGTAGGCTATGCCGCTCTTACCTGCACGTGCTGTTCGTCCAATTCGGTGAACATAGCTTTCCGGTTCGTTTGGTAAATCATAATTGAACACGTGGGTAATTCCATCGACGTCGATCCCTCGACTTGCAATATCAGTTGCAACAAGAATTGGAATCGTTCCATCTTTAAATCCGGCTAATGCCTTTGTGCGTGCACCTTGACTTTTGTTTCCATGTATTGCTGCAGCTGAAATATTGCTTTGGTCGAGTTGCTTGACCAATCGATTTGCACCGTGCTTTGTCCGAGTGAAGACGATGCCACGTTGAACTCGTTCATCCTTGATGAGTTGAACTAACAAGCGTCGTTTATCGGCTTTTCTCAAGAACATAATTTTCTGTTGAATACGGTCAACAGTCAACTCTTTCGGACTGACATCGACCATCACGGCATTGTTCAGGAAACTTCCAGCAAGTTTTGCAATTGATTTTGGCATTGTCGCACTGAACAACAAGTTTTGGCGTTTCTTTGGTAAGAGTTTGATGACCTTCTCAATGTCTCGAATGAATCCCATGTCGAGCATTCGGTCTGCTTCATCGAGAACGAAAAATTCAACTCTTCCAAGGTCAATGTGACCTTGACCGATGAGATCTAACAAGCGACCAGGAGTTGCCACAAGAATATCCAAGCCTTTTTGCAAAGCACGAACTTGTGGATTTTGATTCACTCCTCCAAAGATGACACGATGCCGAACATCCATATGCTCACTGTATGCAGCAAAACGTTCATCGATTTGAGCCGCAAGTTCTCGAGTCGGTGAAAGAATTAACGCTCGAATAAATCGCTTACCTTGAGGTTGCTTCCGACCCATGATTTGTAGAACTGGTAATGCAAATGCTGCAGTTTTACCGGTCCCAGTTTGGGCGACGCCCAGCACATCCCGACCTTCTAAGAGAGGTGGAATTGATTGTTCCTGAACAGGTGTTGGGGTGGTATAACCCTCCGATTTTACAGCGCGAAGTAAGGTCTCTGAAAGACCAAGAGATTGAAAGTCAGTCATTGAAATCCTGTTCCGTTGGTAGTCCTAAAATCAAGATTTACAGGGGACTACAAGCACGCCTCAATTCTCTTTGCCTAAATACTCGATTGATGAATAGATGTGCTATCGGCTGGTCTAGCCATTCACTTCAAACGCCGTCAAAGGATTGGTTGATTTCGCAACCACTCCAAATCTGAGATGTAGAGTTGTCGAATATCATCAAGGCCAAGAACCAACATAGCCAATCGTTCAAGACCCATGCCCCAAGCAAGAACGGGAGATGAAATTCCGAGCGGTTCTGTGACTTCAGGTCTGAATATTCCTGCTCCACCCAATTCAAGCCATTTACCTCGCCACTTCACTTCGATCTCAAGGCTCGGTTCTGTGTAAGGGAAATATGCAGGACGGACTCGAACTTCAGGGTAGCCCATCTTGGCATAGAACGTTTTGAGGGTGGCAACAAGCATTTGCAGGTTTGCCCCTTCCTCCATTATGATTCCTTCAATTTGGTGGAACTCAGGTAAGTGTGTACGGTCGATTGCTTCTTTTCTAAACACACGGTCGACTGAAAATACTCGACAGGCATCTTTGGGATTTGCTGCAAGATATTGGATAGTGTTGACAGTTGTATGTGTTCGCAACAAACCTTTCTCGGAAGTTTCAGCGGAAAACTTTCCACCCCATCCAACCGAGCCAGTTTCTCCACCGTGTTCATGGATTGCTCCCCATGCATCGGTAAGGTGTTTTGGTAGTTCGATTGATTTTGGGTTCTCAAGGTAGAATGTGTCTTGCATTTCTCGAGCAGGATGGTCTTGTGGAATAAATAATGCATCCATGTTCCATCCCGCAGTTTGAACATAATCATCGACTAATTCTGAAAACCCCATCTCCAAGAAAATACTTCGAACACGTTCAATCAAAGCCTGCATTGGATGGCTTCGACCGGTACGGGGTGTTGCAGATTCAAGAGTCACATCGAAGGGTCGGTAGTCTGCATCTTTCCAAGCGTCCGATTGAAGTAACTCAGTCGTGATTTCACTGATGGATTGCTTCTCAATTAACGCCGCACTCTCGACGGATTGGCCTTGTGGTGTTATGCACCAAGTGCGTGTGGTTGAAATCACCGATTCAATCAATCCTCGGCGAGATTTGAAATGTTCCAGTAGGTCAACATCAAGTGCTTCTGCGGCTGCTGGTAAAGACTCAATGAATGCTGTACGTGCTTCGATACCCGTGTCGACAGAAGCAGGGTTAGCAGCGACAAAAACTCCGCCTTCAAGTTGAACCCCGAGCCGCTTCAAGAGCCCAACACCAGGCCCTGCTTCGTGGCGTTCAAATTGTGATTGTAAGTCTGCCATCCTCGGCGTCTCAGAGTCTGAAATCCATTTCCAAATACGAGCTTCAAGAAGTCCATTGCTCATCGCTTTCTGTCCTTCGTCTGCAAGACGAACAATGGCTGAACTGGTTTCAGTAGTTGTAACAAAACCGACATTACTGAGGCCATGCCCTGCTCCGACAGCAATTGCTTGGTCAACCCACTCACAAGCACTGAGAATTTCAGCAAGCGTCCAATCATGGCCACTTTTCCCCTGCATGACGCGTAACATTCTACGCTCAGGGTTGAGCAAAGCGTCTGCGTCCATGTTGGTTCGTAATGATTCATGCCCTTCAATTCTATGGAGTGAAACAGTCCGTACGAGGCTTTTTCCTGACTTCTTGCTTTTGCCAGTTATTCTTCCTCATCCCAGAGAGTAATCGAACAGGCAGGGCATGTATATTCGACAGGACGATCCGTTTCAAGAGATTCTAAATGTCCGCAAGGTCCGCAAAGAACTGTACATTTTTTCGGTTCATCCAAGGTGACGTCAACACGAAACATGACTCGACCAGCATCGGGCAGTTGGGTAGATTCAGGCGCCCAATTTGAGATTTCTTCCGGAGATAAGCCTTGGTTCGAATTCATCGACATTCCGACTAAAAAAAGTACGACTCCACTCAAACCGATTGTTCCAGCCAAGGAATAGATCCCTGCAACGCTAAAGAATGCGCCAGCAGGTATACAAATCATACTCGCGATGAGAAAGTTTTCACGAACGTTTCGCATGGAAATACCTCATTTAAGTGATTGAGCCAAGGCCTCAGCAACACGAGGTATATGTCCCAAGGGAACAGCACATAACCCGATACGAACGCCACCTTCAAGGGGTACGAGGAAGACATTTTGTTGAGCACATTTTTCAGCAACTGTCGATGGGTCATCGTGTTCTAACCAAGCAAAAAACCCATCATGTGTTGGATTGATAGGCACATTGAGTTTTTCACAGCATTCCTTGAAAAGGTCTCTTCTGGTCACAAGTAGAGACTTCAATCGGTCTCGTTCTTTGCCCCAAGCATCTCCACCCTCGGCAGATGAATGCATTTCACTGATGGTGTACTGAGCTACTCTTGGTGCAGCAGACCAGGTTTGTCGGCCAGTGACGCCCATCACGGTTCCAATCTTTTCAATGACTTCAGCGTCAGGGTGAATACTCACCAAAGCACCGGTACGTAGTCCATAGATTGTATGTGATTTTGAGAGTGAAACAGCAAACGTGATCAGTAAGTTCTCCGTCCAAGGCCAGCCTTCTTCAATCGTTTCACGAACTGTTTGTCCCCACCCATGCGGGTCCTCTGCATACAGGTGATATGCAGAATCGATAAGCAATGTATGTCCTACATGTTCGTTGGAAGAAGCACTTTCCATGACCGCTTCTAAAAAGGCCATACGCCCTTCTGGAGTCAATGAGAGGCCAGTCGGATTATGCGCTGGGTCGTTTAACCAAATCATCACTTTATCCTGTGACGAACAAAGTGAGGCGAGTTGGCTTCGAAAACCTTCAATATCGACAAACGGATGCACATCATTTGGCGTTGAAGGCAAGAGTGGATAGGTTTCAAAACCAAGGTCACAACCTGACAAAAAACCTTTGAAAGGGCCCCAATGTCGGTCGCGAAGCAATACTTTCTCTCCTCTGTTTGCGAAATTTGCTGCAGCGAGATACAGTGCGCCAGAGCCACCTGGTGTGGCAGTAGCCGTCATAGAAATCCCCAATTCGTGCAGTGGTTCTCGATGTTCACCAAGTGCTAATGTTTTGGCTAAATCAAGGAATGCAGGAAGTCCTTTCAACGGTGCATAAGCGGCGATTTCAACGGCAGGAGCGACTCGAATTGCTTCATCAACAACTTGGTTGATGGCGAGAGAACCATCGTCTTCGAGTAAAGCCCCAATTGTTCCATTGACTGCATCAATACCTTCTGCGACGGCTTTTTGGTAACGGCCCCACCATCCAAAAATGGTATCGTTTCCTACCTTCGTCTGTGCATAGGAGTTGAGTAATCCATCACCAGCACTAGGGTTCATGCCTCTCCGAATACGGCACTGTTCTTTGACTTGTCTCTTCGATTCGTTCAGATTTTAGAGACTTGAATCATAGAATCTCCTTCTATTCTATCCGTTTCATTCATCAAGGGTAAGTGTGTGGGACAGTTCGTCGCCTGTGTAGCATAGCTGGTAGTGCATCGGATTTGTAATCCGAAGGCCGGGGGTTCGAGTCCCTCCGCAGGCTCCTTATCATTCGCTTTGAGCGAGAAATCCGATAAACCTCCAAGTGGACGGATTTTTATGCGCCCGTTTCATCTTGCTTTTCCAGTTCGTAATTTAGAAGAAACAGAATTCTTCTATGTCGATGTTTTAGGTTGTTCAATCGGACGTCGAACTGAACATACGATCAATTTCAATTTCCATGGCCATCAAATTGTGGCACACCTCGTTGATTCAATGCCGGACCAAACCGACAACGGTCGAATAGATGGTAAACAAGTACCGCCGTTTCATTTTGGACTGGTACTCGATTACCTTCAATGGCATGAACTCCGAGATGAATTCAAGCAGCGAGGAATCGAATTCCGTCTCAAACCGCATATTCGTTATCCGGGGAAAGTCGGTGAACAAGCGACAATGTTTCTCGACGACCCTTCAGGGAATGCTATTGAATTCAAATCGTTCAAGGATGATGAGCGATTGTTCGCAACATCAGAAGGTGCAGAACATCTTACCGGTGGCGGAGTTCTGTAAAGCGAATCCTCAAAGTCAAGGATTCAATGGGCAGGCCATGGTGGCCCAACGATTAGATGGCAAAGCCTGCGCTGCGGAAGTCGAAGAGGAACTTCTTATCCGAATTACAGCATGTAAAGAAAAGGGTATCAAACCTCATTTGGCTGTTATCATTGTTGGTGATGACCCTGCCAGTCACGTCTATGTTGGTTCTAAGGTAAGGGCATGTGAGCGTCTTGGTATCCAAAGTACGCACATTGAATTGTCTGCTGATTCGACAGAAGAACAAGTCCGTGATGCGATTTTCTCATTGAATGAGCAAACTGGTCTCCATGGAATTCTCGTTCAATCACCCTTGCCTAATCATATGGATGAAGAAGCACTGACCGATTTAATTGACCCAGTCAAGGATGTCGATGGTTTCCATCCACAGAACCTTGGAAGACTGGTTCAAGGGCGTTTGGACGGAATGTTACCGTGTACTCCAAGCGGCGTTATGCGAATGCTATCATGGGCCGGTATCGAAACTGAAGGGAAAACAGCAGTCATTCTCGGACGTTCCCGTATTGTCGGTATGCCACAATCACTCTTACTCGGTGCAAAAGGTATTGATTCAACGGTAACTGTTGCCCATTCACGTACTAAAAACACCGCTGATTTATGTGCGAATGCAGACATCGTCATTGCTGCCGTTGGACGTCCAGAAATGGTGACTGCAGATTGGATTAAAGAAGGTGCAGTTGTTGTTGATGTCGGAATTAATCGTGTGGATGACAGCACTCGAGAACGTGGTTGGCGTCTTGCTGGTGATGTACATCCCGATGTCGCCAGCAAAGCATCTTGGCTTTCTCCAGTTCCAGGCGGCGTGGGTCCAATGACAATTGCCATGCTGATGGAGAATACCGTCCGAGCCGCAGAACAATCTTACACCGTTTAACAACCCTCATAGGTTGGTTGCTTTTCGATACATTTGCATGGACCCCAAAGCACCTCGAATCGCTACGGCGACCCTCGTTTTGGGAATGATTACCTGGATCTTATGTCTCGTGAGCTTTGTTCTCAAACTTGGACTTTCAAATGGTTTTGGAATTGAAGAGATCCTTCTTCTCATCATCGGTGCTCTCCTTTTCATCACTTCCTTTTGGGCTTCTCGCGAACGAACAGAAATCCTCATGATTCAATCCATGACGGTCGAAGAGCAATTTGCGGCAATGGAATCAATGCCAAGCACAACTCTTTCCTCATCCGTGGAAGTCGACCAATTCGGCTTTGAGACAAAACCTCAAGTCAGTTCTGAGGCACAAGGGATTGTTGCCTCGATCTTGGGCTCACCTGAAAGTGTAAATCCCGAACAAATCCACTCAGCCATGGCAGCCTTATCCTCTGGTGGTCCTGACAGCATTGGAGCAGAATCGGTTCGAAACAATCCAGCACCACATACACATACCGAACAATTCCGTGAAGTGTTCAAGCCCTCAAGTACCACTCAAGATGGTTTTGAAAGAATGAAGGTTGAGAATATTCCCTTGCCGGGTGAAAAGAAAGTTCGTTCGACACCTGATTTGCCATGGTTAACACCAACGCATGAGTTCCAAACATCTGGCGTCGCTCATATCCCCTTACCGAGTGCTCCTCAGCCGATGCCAGAACTCGAGTCGCCTCAACAGATTGTATCTGGGATGCCTGACCTTGATGATCTATTTATCGAAGTCAATCAAGAAAAGGTCGAACAACTCAAAATCCCAGCACTTCCAAATCTTGACGATTTGTTCTAACGCATTTCCATACTTCCATAGAGGTTGGACTCTTGGCTTAACACATGTGGACTGAGAAGTTTGACCTTCATAGCCATTCAACAAACAGTGATGGTCAACATCCTGTTGAAGATGTGGCACAAATGATGTCAGAATCCAATGTTCGTTATTGGTCCCTCACCGACCACGATACCATCTCTGGATGGGATGTAGCCAAAACTGCTGCAGAAACAAACGGTATGGTCTTCATTCCAGGTGTTGAAATCACCTGTATGCCTGGTTTGCCCGCTGACCCTACCATTCTCGAACTTCGAAATCAACAACGAGCTTCAGATTCGTGGCATCTGTTAGCCTATTTCCCTTCTATGAGTTTTCAAAGTGAGCAACACCACGACTTCCAGGCATGGCTAGCACCTTTAGGCGAAGGAAGAATTCCACGTATGCTCACAATGATCGAAAAATTGGGTGAACTTGGAATGCCAGTTGATTTCAATGCTGTTGTCGGACGTGCTGGTGATTCAGTCGGTCGACCTCACTTGGCAGATGAAATGATGGCATTGGGCTATATTGAAACTCGACAAGAAGCGTTTGACAAGTGGATTGGCGATGGAAAACCTGCTCACATCTCTCGTCCGCAGCCTAGTATTGTTGAAGCCTGCGCAGCAGTTCATGCAGCAGGAGGTATCACTTCACTTGCTCATCCATTCTATTACTGCATTGATACGGATGCTTTAGTCGCCTTTTGCCTTCAATCCGGTATTGATGCGATTGAATGCTTTCATCGCAGCCACAGTGACGCTTACCGCCTCCAACTTTGGTCTGCGACTAAAGATTCAGGTCTTTCAGTGACCTGCGGTTCTGATTTCCATGGAACGCTGTATAATCAAACTCCAGGTCGTATGGCAGTCCCAATCGGGACTCTCCCAGCATCTCTCAAGAATTCATTGTAGCCTCGGTTCGAGAGACTGCATCAAGCATGAGAGCTAACTCAAACAAGATGACTACCGGCATCGCTACCAAGAAGAGCGAGAGTGGGTCGGGAGGCGAAAGAAATGCTCCCAGTAAAAAGGCACCAAACCAAATGTGTCTTCGATACGAACGTACCGTCGCTCGACGAACGATTTCCATTCTTAAGATCAGTAAAGTAATCAGTGGGGCTTGAAATCCAATGGCTGAAGCAATTGCTAGATTCGCAATGAATCCGATATAACTTGTAAGCCTCCATTCTGTTGCCAAACCAGCAGTTTGCGCATCTGTTGTCAAATATTCAAGAAGCATTGGGATGAGCCAATTCCATGCATAATAGATTCCTCCTGTCAAGAGTAGAAGTACAAACATCAAGGTTGTAACCAAGGTTTTGTTTGGCCGAGGCGATTGTATCTTTAATTCAGCCAATCGTTGACGGAATGCTAGATGTTTGCTGGCCTGCCAACTTCCTTCCGACAAGAACACAACCACCATACACAACAAACCTACATGAGCTGCAAGTCGAACTTGGAGTAAGATGAATTCAACCGGCGTGATGACAATTATCTCAACATCTGCAGGTAATCGCGATGGGTCGATAAGCCATGCAATGACATTCTTTGTCAGTGGAAATGTGGCTATGAAGCCTAGAGCAAAAATCACAGCAAGCATTTTGAATCTTTTTCGAAGATACAACTGGAATGAAGCGAGGATTTCCCCACCAGGTGAATCAAGCAGTTCGTCAACTGCATTGACCAATCTTTCACCTTCTGCCATTGATGTATGCACGAGGTGGACCCTCATAACACACACTCATTGGTCATGTCATTCTTGTTCCCAGAGGTGGGATGGTGTAGAATCGTAGAACTTCCGATGATATTTTTTCAATCGTCGAACACGATTAACGACAAAGGCGGTCATCCATAGCGATGCCAGTGACAGGAAGATTGCTTGACCCATCTTATCTTCATGGTAATCATTCAACACTCGAACTTGTATCACATCGCCAGATTCAGCATCACTTGGGTTATGCATCATAATGTAGTGGAAAACCATTGGTGAATCAATAACTAACTGAAGTGTAGTTTGGGGTTCAACAGTGTACACTTCACCAAGTGAACGAGCAATTCCCCAGTCTATGGAACCATTCTCCATGGCAGGTGGAGCAAGATCAACCAAGATGACAACCACTTCCATTGTCAACGATTCATCGAGATTCGTCACGTTTGAATGAACTTGCTTGCCAGGGTCAAACTTCTGAATAATCTCAAAACGAGAGTCTTCAGGTCCAAGTTGGTATGAAATGCGTTCATCAATTGTTTCTGTTTGAACTTGGACTGCCATGAGAATGGTCGTTAACATGAGGAGGGTGATAATACCTTCAACAAGGAGGTGTTGTCGTATTTTTTTGGTTGTAAAACCTTTGAAGAAACTCCCATGGTCGTTACGCAATCTCGGCTGGAGGTGGTGAATGAACAGCGCTCCAACGCCTCCGACAAGCATCCCCAATGGAATGTCAACAAACCAGTGAATTCCAAGATACAAGATGGTGAATATGAACAGTAAGGTATTGAGGAGGACAAACATATGGTAACGATAGTGGCGCCATTCTTTCATAGTTCCACCTGTTTCTTTAACGTGTAAGTAGTTCAACATAAGAATGCCAAATGGAATTGCTACATGCAGCGATGGAACTGCATTATCCAATGGGTCATGGGTTGCATAAAATACGCTGTACCAACCTTCGTGGTAAAGTAACGATTCCATTCCAGGAATCCATGAGGAAGTTACTTCAACATTGAAAAACAGATAATATGGTACGGCAAGTGCATAAATGAGTAAATAATTCAAAGTGACCTTGTCGGTCATGTCACGGTCGCCGCTGTAAGCAAAGTACACAGTTGTGACATAAATCAAAAACAAATAAATGAATAAATAATGGAAATTCAAAAAGGTAGTGAGGGCGTCATTGAGGAAGAATTGTTGAATATGATAGGTGAAATCACCTTCGAGTGCATAGACCGTTTCTGTCCAATGTCCAGTCTTGAGTTTGATTGGTTCATTCAATTTGTCAGTTATGGATTTCCATTTGATAATGACAATGTATCCCATTGCATGCAAGTAATAGCGCTGGTCATGAATGACCTGCAACCATTTCTTGAATGGAGTCCGCACTGATACATCGTGCGTCGTAAAGAACCAGCAAATTACTGGAGTGAGTACGAAAATGAGACCCATCATGATTTGGTATGGGTCCATATTCACGGGGCAGCGGCAGTTCATATAAGGCATTATGATTGGAAGCGAGAAGAAAAGGTCACTTCTTTGAGAACTCAAGAGTGCCACATTAGAGGACAGGCCTTAGAAGGGAGTTCTACACAGGGTAGAATGGTATTCTCGGGTGCCTGTTGCCACATGAACTTCACCATTCTACCC
>JAPKCL010000147.1 GCA_028822955.1 Candidatus Poseidoniaceae archaeon | reverse complement strand
ACCTTCTGTATCGCCAGTATTGACCTTGGCCATGGATTGCCGAAGACAGAGGTTCTAGAATTAATGTATTGAGCATCAATTCTTACATTTAGAAGATTTCATTTTTAATTGTCAAAACCGTTGCTCTTAACATTCCGAGTAATATAATGACTCCTACAAGCGGGAAAAGGAAGAAGAAAAACATCATGAAAGGCACTGCTGCTAAGCCTGTCTCTAATACTGCCTCATAAGGAGAATCTGGATTCACATAAACAGTAATCTCACTTCCTGGTGGATATTCAGCATCTGCGTCACTCGACCAGGAGTCACAACTCGATTCTTGGCTGTGACTTACTAAGTAACCATCATACGTCATATTGTCGATTGTATAGTTGTAGGTGACCCATAAACAGTATGTATCTCCTCCTTCACTGCTCGAAGAAATGTCCACTCCACTATCGGTAATGATGCCGTCAGTAGGGGTCCAGTCCTCCGTTCCAATATCTGAAAGAATCGAACCACCCATGAATATGGTTACGATGAAGGAGAGGCCGCACCAAATTATTACAAAAACCCAGCCGATTGCGAGGCCCCCGATCTTCGCTTTCAAAGTGCCAGATTCGGGGAGTTGGTGTGGCTTATTCCATACCGTACAGCCTTCGTCTTGGAGAGTGGTAATTGCCGTGTCCAACAATTGCTGTGCATCTCGAGTCGAATTGATTCTTTTAATTCCACTCAACTCTTTGAACTCAGCAAGAGTTTTTTGTTCAGTAGCTAAACGGTTGGCGTTATACCAACTGACAATTTCGTTTGCAGCGCTGTCACTGTCCCAAGTCTCAACTGGGAAATCTGCTAAATCCACATCTGCTTTAGCAACAGAGGCTATGGCCTTTCTTTTGGATTCGTCTTCTTTCTTTGGTTCTGCTAACTCATCCTTTTCGTTAAGTTTAGCTTCCCAAAAGTTATCTGCCATAAACAAACCTCCGAGAGTTCTCTTTTGTTCTTTTTCCCTGCAACTGCGCTAATCCGGCCGTCTTGTTTACAGTTCTGTGGTAGGGTCCCAGCCAGAAATATAATTTTCATCCAGTGCGATAATTGCTTCCATTTCACCTGAGATATCAATCTTCAATGAATCGATGTTCTCAATGATGCGCTTTGGATTGCTTGACTTTGGAATGGTAATACACCCTTGGTCGTAGCAGAACTTGATGGCAACTTGGGCAGGCGTACAGTTGAGGCGTTTGGCAATCTCTGCAAGTTTGGGGTCATCAACTTTGAGACCACGCGCTAGAGGGGAATATGCCATGAGCCGGGCACCTGATTCCTCTGTTGCTTTCTTGAGGTGAGGTCGTTGTAGCCAGGGGTTATATTCGACTTGATTGACGCTTGGCATGTAGTTGGCATACTTTTTCATTGCATCCAAATGGGCAGCACCATAATTGGAGACACCGATTGATTTGACCCAGCCTTGTTCTAAGCAGTGTTCCATTGCTTTCCATACCGGTGCACGATGTGCAGGGTCAAGAGGCGGTGCGTGGACCAAATAGAGGTCGATGTATTCGGTATCAAGAAGTTCGAGCGATTTTTTACATTGTTCAATTGTTTCTTGGTATCCAACTGCATCTCCACGTCGGAGTTTGGTCGTGATGAAGACCGATGAACGCTCAACGCCTGTTTCCTTGAGTGCTTGACCGACGTCCCGCTCGTTCTGATACATGCTTGCCGTATCGATATGCGTATAGCCTGCATCGAAGGCGGCCAAGACTGAAGATTTGCATTCTCCACCATCCGACATCAAAAAGACGCCAAGGCCAAATTGCGGGATTTGTGTAGGATAGGCTTCCTTACCTTCAGGGGTCTGATGACTGATGTGCATATCACGACCAAAGGGTGGAGATTGATGAATCCGCCGCTTACAATGAGTTATCATAATACACTCAAGCCACGTGCTATGTTCGTGGCCCAAACATTGTATAACGGAATGACCTTACCTGGGTCAGGAAGTTCTTCGAAGGGCTGGTGGTGGACTTCATGCATATTGTTTGTGACTTTTATCGTCCTTATTACAATCGATAGCTCATATGATAACTCGTATGATGTATGTGTAAGTAACGCTGTCAATGACAGTGAAAATGCTGAGTGTCTCTCCAAATATGAGAATCGGGACAGCGATTCGATTGCTATATTCGGAATGTCGAGTTGTTGCGGTTCTGTAGTCACAGCTATTATCGCTCTTTCAGTTGGAGGGAAGAAACAAACTGTAATCATCCAACAAATGCCCCAGATGTATGCTGCTCAGCCAGTCATTCAGCAGATAATTCAACAGCCAGCACAACAGATTCAGGGCCAAATGCCTCTCCAGCAACGACCTCCGGCTCCAGCACGTATTCAGCCACAAAGCGGGCAAGGATTTGAACAACAAGCAAAGAACCTCGAATTGGCAAGAGATTTCCAGGGTGCAGCTGACATGTTCCAGAAAGCCGGATTATTCGCCGAGGCTGGAAGAGTGCGCCAGAAATTCCTTGAGAGAGAGGACAAACCAGTCGTTCAAATTGGACAGGTTGGTAATTCAGTGGTGCAAGATTCTGTAATTATGGCAGGGGCTGCGCAATCGAATGTTTGTCAAAGTTGCAGTTCTGCAATTCAACCGGATTGGAAGTTTTGCCCAAGCTGTAATGCACCAATTTGAGTAACGGACATTCTATTGAAGGATTCAGATAGTGAACCTCCGCTCGCCCAACTAAGAAACCGGAGCACGTCTTCATCATCCTATCGAGAGTCAATCAAGAACTCGATCCGAGGCTGAATAAATCTCTGACTCATTCACAGCAGCAATCGCTGATATGGACACCGGATGAGAGGTAGAGAATACAATCCTCAACCATACTTTTGCCATTCTGTTCCAGTCCACCAATAGGTTTCTTGGTTGTCCATTGCTCTCCAAGTGTAACCGTTTTCATCGGTCCACTGGCGTAAAACGACGGGTTCAGCGACAACCTGTGGAATCACTTCGACAGTTAGAATTGGTTGTACGGCTTGAACTGGCTGGTATGCTTGTACCGGTTGTACGGCTTGAACCGGCTGGTAAGCTTGTACTGGTTGGGAGGCATATTCAGCAGGATTAACAGTTTGCAATTGGTTCATTATGCCGCCTGGTGTAAGGTCTTTGAGAGCCTCGCCTCCAGTTCCGCGGTTACGCATGAAGAGCACAACAGCAACGCCTCCGCCAAGCACGACGAGCACGACGAGTAAGACGGTAAACAAAAGGCTTGAATCATCGTCTGACGAAGAGGATGCATCATCGCTGGAATCTTCCACTTCCTCGGCAGGTGGCATCAAGACCTTGTCAATTACATGGATAACTCCGTTCGAGCCGAGAACATCTGCGAGTGTGATGTTGGCACCATCGATTGATGCCTGACCTACAAGCGAGAAAGTAGCGTTGTCGCCGTTAACCATCTGGAGATTCATCCCCTCGGTGATATCTGCTGCCGAAACTGATCCGGAGTGGACGTGGTAGAGGAGAATATCGGTAAGTGCTGCTTTGCCTTCTGGAGTGTCGAGGGTTGCCAAATCAATGCCAGCATCTGCGAAAGCCTGGTCTGTCGGAGCGAACAATGTGAACGGTCCTTCACCTTGGAGGGTCGTCAACAACTCAGCCTGAATCACTGCAGCCACTAACG
>JAPKCL010000045.1 GCA_028822955.1 Candidatus Poseidoniaceae archaeon | reverse complement strand
CAGTGAGTGTTTCTTCCTCTTCTTCTTCCATAAAAGCTGCAAGTGGATCATCGCTAAATGCTAATCCATTGGCAGTATTCATTGATTGAACGGGAGCAACTACGGTTTGAACAGCACCAAGTTCCGCAAAAATATCCATTTCTTCATCGACTTCTTCTACACTATCCCATGATTGCACAGTTCCACTTCCAACTAAGGATTCATACTCCTACTAGATGAAAGAATGTTTTTTCTAGTAAAGTAAAATTCTCATTATGCCAATAATTTCTCAAACAATAAGTGTATGCTGTATGGAAAAAGTCATATGAGCCCTACCATGACTTCTCATTGGGTAAAGATGCGATTCAGTCGGCAGCATTGCGTTTTATTTTTGCTCCTTGTGTCGTCACTTGGATTCTCTTCAACACAAAGCTTTCCTTCAGGAGTAGGGGAAAGCGGCAACGACGGTTGTCTATGCCATGGCGGTGCTTCAAACAATACGGAATCCTACCTCGTTGGCCTTCCAACGGTTTTTGAAAGCAATCAAACATTTAACCTGACACTTGTGATTGAAAGCAATATTGCTGTTCAGTCGAATTCCTCACAGGGTGGTTTTCGCCTCTTAGTAAGCGAGGGGGTAGTTGAGTTTGCAAACCAAAATCAAACCCAAGAAATTGATGACGGCTGGACTCATACTGGAGAAGGAAATTCCCAACGGTCATGGAATTTCACTTGGGTTGCCCCACAAGATAACACTTCGAGTGTTGAATTCATCGTATTTGGAAACGCAGTTAATGGGAACGGAAATTCTATGGGGGATGCTTGGGACTCATTCGGAGTCACAATTCCTGGTTCGAGTTTTGACGGAACTTTAATTCAGCCAGATGTTGACCAATCGTACTCACTCACAGACTTTTCACTCATTATTGGAGGGCTTATCGCCATCCTTGTTTTCCTTTACATTGTGGTAAAGTAATCAGTTGACAAATTCGATTTGCTGATTGCGCAAGGCGCGAAGTTGTCTATTCTCACTTGCACCATGAATTTGGTCGCTTTTAACACCGGTTAGGACGAGCATAACGCGAATTTCTTCTCCTAATTCTTCTTTTACCGCTGCGCCCCATATGATTTGGGCATGAGGTGAAATTTGGTCTTTGATAATTTTAGCACAGCGCTCAGCTTCCCCAAGCGTCAGATTTGCTCCACCTACTACATTGATGAGGGCGCCACGTGCATCGGAAGTATCGATGTCGAGGAGTGGTGAGTGCAGCGCTTCCATAGTCGCCGCTTCAGCACGTCCAGTGATCAACGTGGTTGGCGGTCCAAGCCTGACCACACCGCTGCCGTATTGGATGACGGATCGGAGATCTTCGAAATCGAGGTTGACCATGCCATCGGTCGTGAGCATTTCTGCGACACCGGTGATCGAACGGACCAACAGTTCATCGCCGACTCGAAACGCATCGCCGATTGGTAAATCCTTGACGCCTTCGATTTCGAGCAAGCGTTCGTTGGGGATCACGAGGATGGTATCACAATGTTCACGCAATCGCTCCAGCCCCCATTCGGCATTTTGCCGTCGGAGAGCTCCTTCAGAATTGAATGGATAGGTGACCACAGCAATGGTCATGGCCCCTTGTTGCTTTGCTAAGCGAGCGATTTGTCCAGCAGCACCGGTCCCTGAACCTCCACCCATTCCTGCAGTAATAATAGCAAGTTGAGTATCGTTTGTGATCCGTCGTAGTGCTAACTCGGATTCAAGTGCAGCAGCTTCACCCTTGGTAGGGTCTCCACCAGCGCCTCGGCCACGTGCAGTTCTTCCAATCAATACTTTTTCTTCAATTGGTGACATGAGTAAGGCTTGAGCATCCGTATTAATGGCATACCCAGTGACATAGGAGTTTTCAAACAAGCCTTCTTCAGAAAGTCGACCAATAGCATTGCAACCCGCTCCCCCAACACCGTAAACACGGATTCGAGGTTGAAGAGATTCCAATAATGCCTGCAGTTCTACTTCAGTTCCTTCACCAAGAGGTGGAGCAGTAGGTGCTGGGTTTGATGTTTCATCTTCAGTGAGTTCCAATACTCGTTCAATCAAGTGTCGCATGAGCGTCATGCTTACCCAAGTGACCTTGAATGTGCCGCCACTCTCGACGGCTAAACAAGCGGTTTTTAGGGGTTTTTTCTCACACCGGTCAGTCTCGAAGACCATCTTCGTTGACTTGGTACACACACTCGCCATCAGGCAAGTTTGGAGAGTCAACTAAACGGGCAATTCTTCGTCCACCCTTTGCTTTACGCAGGTATAGTCTGAAGGTTGATGCGTGGGCAAGAATGTGACCACCGATCGGCTTAGTTGGGTCGCCCCACATAGCGTCAGGTTTCGAATGAACTTGGTTGGTAACAAGGACAAGAGCATTGTTAATATCTGCAAGTTGCTTCAAATCCTTGAGATGCCGGTTGAGTTTTTGTTGGCGGTTCGCAAGCATTCCACGTCCGATATATTCAGCTCGGAAGTGGCTTGTGAGTGAGTCGACAATAATCATCTTGACATTGAGTCCTTTGCTCATTCGCTTGATTTCATCGACCAAGAGCATCTGGTGAGCAGAGTTGTATGCACGGGCAACGTGTATTCGACTGAGAACTTGTTCAGGATCGAGCCCGTATCCTCGTGCCATCTGTGTGATACGCTCTGGACGGAATGTGTCCTCGGTATCGATGTAGAAAATATCGCCATCCAATCCACCTTCTTCTAAAGGAAGAGTGCAATTCACAGCCAGTTGATGGCCGATTTGAGTTTTTCCACTGCCAAATGCTCCGTAGACTTCAACCAGTGCTTGGGTTTCAAAACCGCCACCGAGTAAATCATCAATCGATTGAACTTTTGCTGAAAGCTTGAGAACTTCTCGTCGTCGCTCTAACAGAGCGTCACCAGAGAGGAAACCGCCGATGTTTGCCATTTTCTTGGCACCGCCAATGATTTTTGTTGCAACTGCTTCACCAAGTTCTGCTTGGTCTGCAAGGTCTCCTGGAGACATGACTGCGAGGGCAAGGAGGTCGTCAAATCCAGCTTCACGGAGTTTCTCTGCTGTGGCTGGGCCTACGCCAGGGAGGTCTTCGATGAGGGGCTCGGGTACTTCCTCTTCAGGTGGCATCAATACAGGTGCTTCCTCCTTCGGGTCTTGATTGTTTTCAATTTTTAGTTTTGCTGGTTTCTTTGCTTTGGCTGCCATATCTGTTCACTTCCAAACCATGCTGGTATGCCACGGGTATATCAAAGACAGAAACAGGGCGCGCCGATTTATCGTACTTAGAAGGAGGTTGGAGCGTTCTCTAAACGACGAACTGAACAGGTTATATTCACTTTAAGTTCACTTTTAATAAAACGGAAAGTGAATGAAATGGGGTGTAAATCATTCTTCTGGGGCTGGCGCAGACGTCGGATTAGGGGTACTTTCTTCAGCGACATAAGCGATGGTAACGGTGTGGTCAACGTTGACTTGTTCATCTCCATCTCCTTCAGCCGTAACATCGACTTCGAGTTTCCAAGTTCCTGGTTCGATGAAGTACTGGTTATACATCCAACTTGCATCTTGGCCATCACCAATTTGTTCAGGTGCAGATTCAGTAGCAACGGCATCGGTTGAATTCAGTAATCTCCATGTCACAGTAACTGCTTGCCCTCCAAAGGGAAGCCCAGCTCCGCCGTTTTGTGGGTTTGTTATTGTTGAATCAATTTTAATTTGCTCAGGTGCTTCACAATCACAATCAGGTGTTGTTTCGATGTCCATGGTATCCGGAGCCGTCGTACTATCATCTGACCATGTGATTTGTTTGTCGATACGAATGGTGAGGTTTTCGAAGTATTCATTGTCTTGGTCGTCGATTGCACCAATGGCAGCAGAGAACAAACCGTGCGTTAGGTAGGTGTAGGTTATTTCACCGTTTTCTGCAGCATTGTTTTCGATCATACTGGAACCATCACCAGGGATATAATAGAACGTGACCATTTCACCTGCAGAGGATTTTGTATAGGAGAAATCAAACGAAATTTCAACACCGGTTTCGGAGACTTGCTGGTTGTTTTGCACGACTTCTAGAATAACACCAGATGTCGTATCATAATAGACAACGAAATTGATAGGACTGTCATTGCCATTCTCTTCTTTATCGCCTATGCAGCCTGCAAAAGATGCACAAATAAGCAAGGCGCACAATAAGGTGGGGATTTGCCAGCGTGCCCGCATATGTTGAGACACGCGCTTCTTCTTCATCAATCCAATGCCGATTTTGATTATTTTAGGCGAAAAACTGCAATTTTTCTTTTAACATTGCTTGCGAGGGACATCGGTGCATTGAAGAACGGGATGAGTTCAGCCAAGGGTATAACGAGGTGGGGTAGTCTGGATATCCCGTCGGGCTCATAACCCGGAGATCGATGGTTCAAATCCATCTCTCGTTACCATGCTCAATACTCGTAGTAGTCGTGTTGGGGTTTTAACAGGTCCATTGCTGCTTGCAGTCGAGCGTTTGCCGCTGCTTCACCACGTTCTATCGCCCCTATTTCTTCCGAGATTCGAAGGATCTGTTCTTGACAATTCTCGGTTGGGCCGATTCCAGTTTCAACCACAGACTGTAAGATTGCTTTTACTTCGTGGGCATCTGCTACTGGTAAATGCGGCGGTTGTAATTGGAAGTGACCATTTGATAATATCACAGGCCCAGCAGCATGAACGGTTGTAACGAGTCGGTTGACCCGCTTTTTGTCGAACCCGAGCAATGTGCACGCCTCCATTGCACTCGCAACATGTCCGGGCGACAATTTTTCACATTTGGAAAAGGCCTTCATAGCAGCCCCCGTTTTTCCTGCTGCGGCATAAATTTTACCAGCACGGCGATAATCTTCAGCGGGTGGAGTCATTTTTTCGAGTAAATGAGGAGCCGCTTTCGTGAGGAGTCGAATCAATGTTTTCCGTTCTCGATGAAGTGTCTTCACGCTTGCTATCGCCCGTTGAATTTTACTACGAGCCAAAAACACATCACAGAGAATGCGTAAACCTTTCACCAACATTATTTGCGCATCAGCCGTTCTTTTTTTCTGTGAAAGAAACATCTCGGTGAATTGAGTTGCCATAACCTCTGACATTTCCATTCTCCCATCCTCAATATACCGCTCCAATTGAAGCAGAGTTTGAGCGGGGTCATTCATTCCAAACATGGCGACATTCACTGCTGTGAGTGATGACCTATCATGCCTTTGCAAGTTCGCTTCGGCCAAGATAAAACCCTTTCAGAACCATTCCCTTGTTCGAAATTCAAGCCTTGGCGTTTATTTGGCTGAGTTCATGGGGATGCATGGACCAACGAATTACTATCGCAATCACCGGGACGCCAGGCACAGGCAAGACAACGCTTTGCGAAGCGCTAAGTGGGTCTTTTTCTGTGCTTTCTCTCCAAGAGTTAGCAGAGGAATATGGGTGTTTGGGCGCTGTCGATTCAAGCGATGATTCAGCTCCTCTCGACATTCATCTCTTGGCTGAAAAATGGCAAGATGAAGGTGATGGAGTCACATTCATCGACGGTCACCTTTCACATCTTCTTGAAGTCGATGCCATCGTTGTTTTGCGTTGTAACCCGGTTCAATTGAAACAACGATTGGAGTCTCGAGCGTATTCAGAATCGAAAATAGCAGCAAACGTGGAATGGGAATTACTTTCTGGAACTTGGTCTGAACTTTTAGAATTTGAAATAGAAGCGCCAATTTTAGAGCTTGACAGCACTTCATTGACCATTGAAGAAATGAGATCCCAGATTGTCGAATGGGTAGAGAATAAATGCCCATCTCTTTCACTTGAAGAATCGAGTTCGCAAGCGATTGGATGGATGTAAGTCCACATTTTTGTTCCCGTCGAACCGCAACAACAAACACCCCTCTATTCACGCAGGAGAATGAGAATCATGGCTTTAGAAAAACTACGGAGTGCGTGGGAAGACATATTGAATCCAGTTTTAGGGTCGCTTTCAGGCGTGAAACCATCGACGGTGACATGGGTAGCACTCCCTATCGGAATACTCGGTGGACTTGCCGTCCTAACTGCGGAAGATTCAACCTATGGGGCCAACGTGTTGTTTGGTGGAGCCCTCTTGATCATCATGGCCATGATTTTGGACGGTTTAGACGGTCCATTGGCTCGTAAATATGGCAACGTGTCTCGATGGGGCGACTATCTTGACCACACCTTTGACCGTTTATTGGATGCTGTTTGGATTCTATGTATTTCTGGTTCAGTTTTTGTTGGCGACTTTACTCTTGGTTTAGTTGCTGCTTGGCTCACCTTACTTGGCTCCTATATGGGCACTCAAGCCCAAGCAGTCGCAGGTTCTCGCAACTATCGCGGTTTTTCCAGAGCAGACCGAACAATTCTTTCTATTGTAGCCATTTTCCTCACTGGTATTTTCATTCACGCAGGTGTTGAAGATTTTGGCATGTTCCCAGGCATTCTTGACCACATTCCAATCAACCCGATGAGCGTGATTGTTTTGATTTCTGCATTTGGCGGTTTGTGGACTTTCATCGTCCGTTTTCAACAGGCTAAAACCGAGATTACTCGTATCGATTCTGAAGACCCATTACCTCAACCAAATCACCCTTCTGAAGACGAGTAATATGCCCCTTGTGGTCACCCCGTAGGGGTGTGTTGAAACCCTTGTTTAGCGAATGAATATGCGACATGCTCATAACCGTTGCATGTGACAAGTGAAATGATGACAGACAATTTGCTCGGTAATGAAGGCAAGAGAAAAGCGATTTTCCTTGTGTTTTGCATGCTTCTAGCATTGGCACCACTCACCCCTGTATCTGCTGAAGATATCGGGGACTCTGTCGATTTACAAGCGCAAGAGATCAATGCCTTTTTTGACCCAGTATCCGAGACTACTACGGTGACTTGGAGAAACATCGATATTGATGGTTCAGTTCTTCAGGGACTCTTTTCTGCCACTTACAACGTCTATCGCTCAAGTGATGCCATCAACTCCTCAAGTATCACCAGTATGACGCCTTTCGAATCTGGAATCACAGCCTGTTCCTCCGCTGAGGTTCTTAATGACGCATTCAAATGTCGAGGGATCAATGGGACTGTTTCACAACACACTACTTCTTTCCTCGTATCTCCTGGCGAAAACGACAGTTTCTATTACGCAGTAACTACCACTCTCGGCAATGGAACTGAACTCTTTAACTTGGACTCTGGCGCTTCTCTGATTGAAGAACCAGTGGTTGAACTAACAACACCTATTCGAACTCCATACAACATCATCGGCTCGTATGATCCAGAAACAAGTCAAACAACATTACAATGGGTCAATTACAATGATCTGTTTCCAATCCTCCCAGAATCTGGGGATGATGCATACCAAATCCACCTTTACAGAACATCATACCCAGTCACTCGGGCGAATGGAGCAAACATGCTGCTCTCTGAAAATCCGGTAGCGATACTCGATGCCGGTAATTCCACTCATATTGAGACGGTGCCGGACCAAACAGACCGCGATGCGTATTATTCAATCACCTATCTCCTTCCTAATTGGAACGGCCCAGGGGAAGATTACAAAGATGTACGTTTCCTTTCGAACAATGCCATGACTTCTCCAATTTTTGAAGATAACATGCCTCCAGCGCAAGTGAATTCTATGTATGCTATGTTTACCGCAGAACCGATTAATGGTGGTGGAACGACAATAGTTTCCTGGAACGATGTACCTGGTGAAAATGGCGAATCTTATCGAATCTATATGTCTGGAACAGCGTTTAATTCGACCCTTCGTTCTGACGTTCAATACCTCGCAACCATTTCAGAAAATGTCGAGTCTTTTTCCTATGAAGTACCAACTGGACGCTTGGGCTTTGCATACTATTGCGTCGTCACAGTGGATTTGTACGATGTATTCAACACAGGGATCTCACTAAACGCTTGTTCTGATCCAGTTCAAGAAGATGCCTTCTCTCCATGGATTGCCGAACCTTCTGATGTATATGCTGAATTCATTGGTAATCAAACCACACGAGTCTCATGGACCGATCAACTCGGTGTCGAAGGTGAACGCTATCACGTTTGGTCTGCCGGCTGGCGAGTTACTGGAGGAGAATGGAATAGCTTCAACGGCTCTCTCCAATGGCTTGGTTCAGCAAGCGACGGAGTCGGTTATTTCGATGTTCAATTATCTGAAGGCCTGACGGGTCAACAACCGTTTTACTTTGTAACCACTGAAGCCCTTTATGGTCATATTACAGGGACCTACATGGATAAGCGTCTCAACCAAAATGTCTTCCAAATCACTGAAGATAACAAAGAAGACACCACTTCACCACTCCCGGCACGAATGAAAGTTGTAGAATCAATAGGCCAGCTTAACAAAGTCAGATTAGAATGGTTCAACGCTGGTGAAGAAACTGGCGAAATCTATCAAGTTTGGCGCCACTATGGTGAGCCATTTGGTGAAGATGAAAGCGAAATAAGTACAATTCATGCAGAAGGTTGGGAACTGGCTATTGATAATATCAATGCTGGAACTTCCGAACAAAATACCTTTTTCCGCCAACTTGATGTCCCTGAAGACGTCGACCGAGATGTCTGGTATGCAGTGATTATCACCGATAAGTGGGGGAACAGTAATCCTGAAACCTACTCGGGTATCAACTCAAATGCAATCAAAGTAACAGAGGATACAAAAGCC
Organism: Candidatus Poseidoniaceae archaeon; assembly: GCA_028822955.1. Lineage (GTDB taxonomy): Archaea > Thermoplasmatota > Poseidoniia > Poseidoniales > Poseidoniaceae > MGIIa-L1. Next base: position 4,688 of record JAPKCL010000045.1, on the reverse strand, counting down.
CCTCAAGGAACTCTTCTTCTCATTAATGAAAATAATGAGGCGTTTACCAGCCCTTCTCTGGTTGCAGGCGACTACAAGGTCCAAATCGAGTTCGATGAATACCTTGACATCGCTCCAATGATCAACATTACGACAGTGAATGGCGGTGACATTTCAAGCGGTTCTAAAGAAATGGCTTTGGTTCAAGAAAACGCTGGAAATCCAGATAGAGGACCAGTATACCAACTCGACTTCTTTATCACGACTTCAACGATTGCTGGCGACATGACCTTTGAAGTCAAAATGGAAGATTTGGCAAATAATCAAGCCACACAAGTTTGGACTGACCGAGCCGTTGACGCTGTACCGCCTCAAGTGACCATTTATTCACCTTCATCAAGTTCTGACGAGAACTCGAAATACCTCTATGGTAGCAATGTGCAAGTTCTTGCCGGAGCCATTGACGATGTTCGAATTGATTCATTCCAATACAAATTTACCTATAATTATGGGACCGGTCAATCGATTTCAACTCCATGGACTGAAGCGACTTCAGTCACCAATTTGAACGGTGATAACAGTTCAGTTGTTCTCGACCTTGAATTCTCTGCTGGCAATTTCTTACCAGGCCAACATGCAGTCTTTGTCCGCGCAATCGATTCAGCAGGAAATGAACGTTCTGCCAATGTGATTTTTGTGGTCGATGAATGTAGAAACCGTCTTGATGGAACAACCTCATGCAACTATGTAGAATCACTTCAACCTAAGCCAGAACCGGTGATTGTCAATCCTTCAATGACTGACCCACCTTACATTCTAGTTTGGATTCTTTCAGGAATCTTCGTTTTCTCATTAATTGTTATGCTGATGGTTATTCAAACCAGCATGAGCGGTCCAAAGAAAAAGAAGAAGGGTGGCGATGAAGAAGACGAAGATGAAGATTGGATGTCTGAATTTATCGGCACTTCACAAGACCTTGACATGGATACCGTAACGGATACTAGTGGTGAATCAAAGGAAAAGCCTGCTGAGGATGAAGTGAAAGAAGAGCAAGAAGAAAAAGAACCAGAGGAAGAAGAAGATCCCTTTGCAGTGAACATTGTTGCTCGTAAGACCCGGCCCAAGAAGGAAGTCGTTGAAATCACCGCCGAAGAAGATGATGATGATGGCATCGATTGGGGCGAATACGATGACGATGAAGAAGAGGAAGAGGAAGTAAAACCTGTTGCTAAGAAGCGTGCAGTCGGCCGCCGTGCAGCCCCTCGAAAGGCTCCAAAGCGACGTGCAGTCGGCCGTAAAAAGAGCGACGACTGATATTCATCGAAGCGGTGAAGTCAAGGGGTGAGCCTCCTTCGACCAAAACATGTCGGAACCGAGTGTCATTGACAGTTTAGATAATTTAGTCGAAGATATTGAAGAAGGCATGGATCATTTACTTGCCTCTTTTGACCCAAGAAAGAACAAATTAAATTTACTTCTTTTGGCCATTCCAATCGCTCTTTATGCGAACCTTACCGACCAAGGCGGACTCGCTTTTGTCTTTTCCATGATTGCGATAATGCCTCTCGCTTTCCTTATGGGTAAAGCAACTGAAGAGATTGCTTTGCGAACTGGAGAGGCTGTTGGTGGCCTTCTCAATGCTACATTTGGAAATGCTGTTGAAATGATTATCGCAGGACTTGCTTTGTACACTGCTTCACAGAATCCAGAAATTGCTGATACAATGATTACGGTAACACAGGCATCTCTAATTGGCTCCATCCTTGGTAATCTCTTATTGGTACTTGGACTTGCAATGGTCTGGGGTGGATTGAATCACAAAGTTCAGTTGTTCAGCCAAGATGCAGGTCAAATGAATGGCTCTCTCTTGTTACTTGCGATTGTTGCCTTGATTATTCCAAGTGCCGTACATCATTCGGGTGGCTCAATTGGGGATGTTGCAAAACTGTCTCATTATACTGCCATTGTTTTGTTAATTATTTACGGTTTAGCTCTTTTATTCCAACTCAAAACCCACGTGGATGTCTTTGCTGCTGAGGCAGGCCACGGTAACCACGAAAACCCACATATGACCAACAAAGATGCATGGATCCTCCTTCTCCTTTCGACCATTCTCGTCGGATGGATGGCTCACATTTTGGTTCATAGCCTCGAAGTAGCCGTTGAAAAGTGGCACTTGCCAGAACTCTTCATCGGTGTTATTCTGCTGCCTTTCTTCGGTAATGCTGCAGAACATTTCACCGCGGTCTTGGTTGCTGGAAAGGATAAGATGGACCTCTCCATTGCAATCGCTATCGGCAGCAGTGTCCAAATCGCTTTATTTGTCGCTCCTGTGATGATTCTGTTTGCTTGGTTCCTTGGCGTAGGCCTCACATTAGAATTCGGACTTCTTGAAACAGCGGCGACGTTTATCTCTGTCTTGGTTGCTAATTCAATCATGAGTGATGGCAAATCTAATTGGCTTGAAGGCGCGATGTTATTGGCAAGTTATGTGATACTCGCCTTAGCGTTCTATCAAATGTGAGGTGGATGGATTGGCTCAAAAAAAGGCATTTGGCTATACAATGGCGGGTTTCGCTCTTTTCATCATCGTGTTCGGCACGGTCGGGTATACAATCGAAGGTCAAGTTGAAGATATTCCAACACCCAATATCGAAGGTTTTGTGTTCTTTTCAGAGGATGCATTACCACAGAATCCCGCCGGTCTTTTTGTCAGTGCAGATACTTCCATCACTTGGGACCGCGATGATATCTTCTTGGTTATTGCGAACCAATCAAAGAAAGATCAATGTGATGGCATTCGAGCCAGTGGAGGTGCTTTCCTTCAATCGGGTTCAGGTAGCCAAACGTGTCAATACGGTGATTCGGGGTATGAAACGACGGCCATTGACGGCTCTAGCGGTGCACAATGGCATGTCATTTCTGGCGATTACTATACCGGCATTGGAACCAAATCGGGAACTTTTCCAGCTGGAGCGGAATTGAATATTGATTATGAAGTCAAACTTTCCGCTTCTTTCCCGATGTATTTGTTCAGTTTCTTATTGGGCATTGGTGGTTTGGCCTTTTCCCGTATGGACTAATCATTCGACGCCTTCGTAATAGGTCTCGACTGCACGGTCTAATTCATTCCAAGCAGATGCTTCATCGATGGTTTGCGTGACGCCGTTCATTCTGAGTGCTTGACCGTCGACCCACAAGTCCATACAATCTGCACCATTGAAAATAAGGTTCGCTAGGTGACGATTCCCAGACCGCCCCAACGGTCTCATTCGGATATCATTGAGATTCCATACCGCCCAATCCGAACTTCCTTTGGTGGCCATAGAAAAGACATCTGCCGCTGGAAGCAGTGTAGCATCCCAGTGGTCGTGGCGTTGAACCAATGCAGCAAGACGTGCTTCTGCGAGCATATCCAAGCCACTCCCCGAAGAAGCAGCACCATCGGTACCAATTCTGACATCGACACCAGCATCATTGTATGCAGGTAAAGACATGGTACCCCCACAAGCAATTTTCATGTTGGATGAAGGGCAATGAACCGCAGTGACTTCATGTTCTGCTAACATTCGGATTTCATTTTTCTTCACCCAAGAAGCGTGGGCACACACTGTTCCAGGCTTGAAAAAGTCGAGACTGTCGAGGTATTCGACAGGGTAAAGGCCTGTTTTTTCATGGCAATCAGCAATCTCTTTTCGTGTTTCACTGACATGGATGTGGAGGCGGGCATTTCTTTTTTCAGCGAGTTCAGATGCTCTTCGTAGAGTCTCTTCACTGCAAAGATAGACTGAATGGGTTGCAATTGCATATTGGATTTTATCCTCAATGTTCTGTTGTTGAAGCATTGAATCAAGTTCATCCAAAGCAGATGCAGCATCAGGATGAGACGGTAGTGCAGCATCACTTACAGGACCGCCTACTAAGCCACGAAGCCCAGCATCGCCGAGTACCTTCCCAGTAACGGCAGGGTAGAAGTACATATCAGCAGCAAACGAGGAACCCGTTCGAATCATTTCCGCTGCTGCCGCTTGCGCACCGACACGAACATATTCAGGATTCAATCGCGCTTCGGTCGGAAAAACCGCTTCATTTAACCAACGGTGTAGTGGAAAACCGTCGCTAAAATCTCGAGCATTCAGTTGCATTGCTAAATGTGTATGCCAGTTTTGCAAACTCCGTGTAATGAGCCTTCCAGACCCGTCAAGATCGTGTTGAACATCCTCGTCTCCTTTAGACGCAGACCATCGCCCATCGTCGTGCAGAAGCACATCGCCGACATGTTTGTGACCGCTTTCATCATACAGTATCGCGTTACGATACCGTACACTCAAATCATCGGCCATGCACTTCGGTTAGGCTCAACCCTCATGAAGACTTTCAACCGTTTCACTTATGTCCATTCGATGCGGCGCAAGAATTGCGCCACTGTGGCTTAGCTGGTATAGCACCTGATTCGTAATCAGGAGGTCGGGAGTTCGAATCTCCCCAGTGGCTCTCTACTGGTCGACACTTCGAGCAATGTTGAGTGTAAATGCTTCAGCGCTGGCCTCAAGGCTTGCAACTGCAGGGAGTGTTTTACCAGCAATATAATCCAAGCATGCCCCTCCACCAGTTGAAAGGTGACCCATTTTCTTGGCTAGGCCATGCTTGGCGATGAGTGTACGGTATCGTAACGCGATACTGTATGATGAAAGCGGTCACAAACATGT
>JAPKCL010000146.1 GCA_028822955.1 Candidatus Poseidoniaceae archaeon | reverse complement strand
ATGGTTTGAATTCACAGTTCAATATTGATTTTATCGAAATAAAAGATTCTTTTACCCTGTTTGATAAATTTGCTTTGATATTCCAAACCACTTTGTTTGTCGGCATACTTGGCACAGTTCCGGGCCATGAACTCGTTCATCGAAAAAAGAATAAATTTGACATGTTCATTGGGAATTGGCTGCTTGCGTTTTCGTGGGATTGTACTTTTGCTATCGAGCATGTCCATGGACACCACAAAGACGTCTGCTTAGAAGAAGATCCAGCCTCAGCTAAAAGAGGCGAAAATATTTATCTCTTTATTTTAAGAGCTACTTTACGAGAACAAATAAGTGGTTGGAAGATTGAAACTGAACGGTTGAGAAGAAGAAAACTTAATTTTTTCAGCATGCATAATGGAATGATTGTTGGATACTTAAGAAGCCTAATTCTGACGGTATTAGCGTTTATGTTTGGTGGGTTCATTGGAATGTTGTGTTTTCTTTTGTGTGCTTTTTTGGCAAAATCGTTTTTAGAGGCTATCAATTATATTGAACATTATGGCCTCGTAAGAGAAAGAGGAAAAGAAGTGAATATGAGGCATTCGTGGAACTCTAATCACGTGCTGAGTAGTATTTACCTCTGTAATGTTACAAGACATTCTGACCATCACAGATCTGCAAACTTGAACTTTTGGCAACTCAATCCGTGCCATGAAAAAGCCCCTCTCTTGCCGTATGGTTATTTATCAATGTTATATTTGGTATTGGTTACACCATTTTTGTACAATAGAATAATGGCAAAAGAATTCATCGTCTGGGATCAAAACTATGCCAATGAATATGAGATAAATTACATAATGCAGTGAACTTAAAACCGTACTCATAAGCAGTGAGTGAACACCCATTATACTCCTCCATAATGCCCTGAGGGGTTTGACAGAACCCTTGCGACTTCGTGGAAATGATACGTCGCTTATCTGTATCAACTCTTGCGATACGGTGTGAATTTTTATTTGACGTGAGAGGGTTTTCTGTTCACAATTGAGCGACAAGAATGTTACTTAACGGTTATATGTGTCCATTCAGACCACCACCCATGCGCTTTACTGTTCTTGCAATACTTCTTCTTGCTTCGATGCACCCAATGCTCGCTCAACCATCGTTGGATGATGGGGAAAACCCCTACTTTACGGCAGCTGGAAATGTTGATGTCATCCCCGAAATTGAACCAAACAACCTCAACACCACTGGTCAGGAAGTCTATCCAGGCGACGTAGTACGCGGTTCAGTCGATATGTGGAGTGATGAATTGGATTACTTTGGTGTTTGGCTGGAACCGGGTCAAACCCTTCTGTTAACCCTTTCACACGCCGCAGGTGATGGCGTATCAATGTCGGTTTGGGATGAAGTAGGAACTCACATTGATTCGAGTAATCCTGGAAAAACGAGGGACACACTCTTTCTTGGTGAAGAACAAACCGACTACGGTGGGCAATACATCGTATCGGTCAATGCAACAATGACGGAAGCTGGCGGCGGTGCCTATGTTCTTGAGATTGATGCAGGATATCTCGTTCACTGGTACGCACCTCAAGTTGGCTGGAACGCAGCGACAGAAATGTTTGATGCGAAGGGCAACCTCCTGTACACCGAATCACTCTCCTCCTATCAGTTCGCAGAATCAGCATCATCCACGGCATCTTCTGCCCCTACATGGACCACTGGTGATTTCTGGAATTTTACAGTGACCATGCCGAGCATGATGGGCATCGATTACAATGAATATCATCAAATGACCGTAACTGGCACGGAAACCGTTTCTGGAAATGAATGCTATCGAGTCTCTTTGGAAGGAAAGATGACGTTCTCTATGAGTTTCTTTGGCATGACGACGACAACCACTGATGAAGAAACTGGAGTTGCATGTTACGCTACCTCCGATCTATCGCTGGTGCATGAAAACATCACCTTCACCTCCAAAATCGAAACATCTGGTGGCTTTGGTGCCATGAGCAGCGATGAAACCTCTGGGCGAAGTTGCACGACTTCAGATTGGGGCGAGCCTGACGAAGATTGCGATGATGTCGAAGACGATTGGGACAACTGCCCTGGTACCGCATTAGGTGCAGAAGTCGACGCGTTTGGGTGTTCTGATGCGCAAAACGGCGGAGACAGCGGCGGTGACAACGGCGGAAACGGCGATGGAAACGGCAGTAGTAATACGGCCGATACTGACGGTGACGGTGTTAGCGATGATGACGACACGTGCCCAGACACAATGGCAGGAGCAACCGTCGATATGATGGGATGTTCTGATGCTCAAAATGGCGGAGGCAATAACGGCGGAGACGATGGTTCTGGAAACGGCGGGGACGATGGTTCCGGCGGCATTGATCTTGGTATTGGTTGTGTTCCAGATATGAGCGACCTGAGCACCACTACAGTGGTCCGCTCTGACCTCATTTATGCTCAAGGCATGGATTACTTCCACTTCCCGATCGAAGAAGGCACCGTTTGGAGTGAATCGGCCGTTGGCGATGGTTCCATATCAATGTCATCTGAGATGGGCGGTTGTGAATTGTTTTCAATCGATGTCCCTGTATCTGACGCGCTTCCCTTGAATTATCGTCATCTCTCGACCAAGGATTTCACCGTCGGCAATGAGTCTGTAACGGCTAACGGAATCCAAGTGTTTGCTGGACGAGAAGGCAACAATGACTGGGCAACTCCTGATTTTACACTCTTGCAAAGCGTTCCAGATAACGTAGCTAAGATGGGCTTACCATTCGCAGCTTGGGTGAATGTCGTTGGGTTCAACGAATTCAATGCCAGTGTTAACATGAGCGCGAGCCTCAATGCCGAGAACGCACCAATTATGTTTGATGTGTACCAGTTGACTATCGATGATGCAGGCACTGTGGTTGTCGATACAATGAATCTCTCCAGTGGCGAATACGTGCTCACTGTGACGGGTTCTTCAAATGGCGGCGCTGAGCGTTCAATCACTATTCCATTTACAGTTGACAATGACCCTGACTTTGAAATTTTGAGTCTGGACCCTTGGATTGTCTTGCCACAAGGTGTTGAATGGGTTGTACCCACACCTATTTTCATCGAACCTGTCAATGGCTTTGGCGCTGATGTGAGTGTCAGTGTGACCGTGCCTGACGGCGTGACAGCTCAACTTGACTTTGCCAGTGGTTCCACCCCGTTCATGTCGATTCTGACCCTCACAATACCAGCGAACTTTACGGCTGGTGATTACACCGTAATCGTGACTGGCACAGCAGGAAGCAATGTCCATTCAGATGAGATTACCTTTACGCTGACTTCGTTACCTGAGTTCTCATTGGAAATTGAAGAGCGTGAGCAAATCATTGCCAACGGTGCAATGACCGTCAGCGGCGTCATCAATGCACACAACGGACTCGATCTGGCGCTTGGTGGCGCACTTGATGTATTCATTGAACCGTACAACCAGGCGTTGCTGGACTCAGCTGTTATTGAATTCGGCACAATGACGCCTAATGGCGATTTGCCGTTTACAGTCATCTTCACCGTGAATGACACCACAGACCGAAACGAGTACACAGTGAATCTCAACGTGGTCGCACTTGATGGCGGCGTGACTCACATGGCATCAGTTGCTTTTGTCACCGAATCCTCAACACTTGATGGTACTGCAGTTGCAGC
>JAPKCL010000145.1 GCA_028822955.1 Candidatus Poseidoniaceae archaeon | reverse complement strand
TCCCACTCCGAAAAAGTCGTCTACGAACTCTCATCCTTCGACGTTCCAACAACACCTCAATTTATCACTGAACCGTCAAATGTTTCAACCACCGATTATTCCCTTGAGTGGGCAGAATACCAAGGTGCTGATTCCTATGTTCTCATGATTGATGATTCGGTCATCTATGAAGGCAACCTAACCACCTTCGAAGTGAAAGATCAACTTGATGGCGTCTACACATACAAGATCCTCGCACACATGGCGAACGGTTTCCAAACCGAGGCCACAGAACTTTCAATCAACGTCTTTGAAATCGTCAACCCTCCTGAAGTCACACTGATGGCTTCGACAATCGTTGAAGGGGATTCGCTTTCAATTACTTGGACCAGCGCTGAAGACATCGCTTGGTATTCTCTTCTGGTTCAAAACGAGCAAGGGACTTCCTACGAGGCTTACAACGGAACTTCTTCTTCGTTCGATATGGTTGATTTGGAACCCGGTATCAATCGAATTCGAGTCAGCACCGGCCTCGAGAATGGGAAAATATCTGACTATTCATCATCCGTTTTCATCACGGTTGATGACGCACCTGAGCCGAAAGATACGCAATTGTTAGAAGTTTCATTCACCATCGGATTGGTTATTCTCTTCGGTTGGATCCTTACTTCAGCGGCTCGAAAAGATTGATTACGAGGTTTTTAGCATGGAGAGAAATCGAAACATTGCCATCTTTCAAGCATCCATGTTTGTCTTATTCTCCCTTGGAATCTGGTATGTTTCCTCACTTGATGCGAATGAAGACCTTTCCGAAAGCGCCATCCAAGTCACGGATTCGAATGGGGTTTTACATTCCTATGATTCTCCTCCTGAGCGGGTTGCAATCACCAACACTTATGCCGCCAGCGTCCTTCGTATGCTGGACGTTAATTTGTCAGTCGTCAGTGGTGTTTCAGGCGATTTTTATGACGAGATGATGTGGCCAGAATTTGTCGACACTCCGATGATTCAACAGTCAGCGCATTCTGAAATTGATTTCGAAGCACTTCTCGATGTGAATCCAGATGTTTACATTGTCTTTGCGACAAACGGAATGGTCGACACAAATGCCATTCGTGAGAAATTAGAGCCCGTTGGTATCGATGTTCTCGCCCTTGATTTTTACAAGTATGATGTTCTACGCGATGAGATCAATGTTCTTGCGACGATGTTCAACAAAGAGGAAGAAGCTCAGAAATTGTTCGATGATTTTGATGCCATTGAATCGGAAGTGCAATTGCGAGTTTCAGGACTCAATGAATCTGCACGGCCGAAAATTGTCATGGAACACCACGCTTCTTTGACCCGTGACCCCGTCGTTCTCACCGGGACCTCACAATGGACCGATCTGATTGAAAAAGCAGGCGGCGTCAATGTGTTTCAAGATTTACCAGGGCACACAACCCACGTCGACATGGAGGCAATACTGGATGTCAACCCCGATGTGCTGATGTTTGATGGAATCACGTTTGAAATCGGATACAACAACTATGATGAGTCGGATAAATGCCAGACTCACATGGATTTCATTGCCGACAGGCCAGGATTTGATACCGTTCAAGCAGTTATGGATGAGCGTCTCCTGATTCTATCTGGTGAATTTGCGGGGCCGATGATGATTTTTGGTCTGCCAACACTTGCCAAATACCTGCATCCAGATTTGTTCAGCGATCTGGACACAGAGGCTTACTTGGTTGATTATTTCCAAAATTATCATGACCAGACAAAGGTCGGTAAATTCACTTGCACCTATGATTCGGAGTGAATATTTTGGACGACCTCTCCCTCCAACATATTCGTAAGTCAAAGCAACATACGTTGTTGATTTTGCTGATCAGTTTGGCAACCTTTCTTTTCGCAATTTATTCGATGGGGACAGGTTCGTCCAGCAACCTTGGCTTCTGGACTACGGTGAAGATTATTCTCGGTTTGGATGAAGGAACAGAACTTCAATCTGCAATTATTTGGAAACTTCGCTTCCCTCGGGTGCTGATGGCCATCGTCGGTGGTGCCGCATTAGCCACGGCAGGAGCGTTGATGCAAGGTGCTCTTGGCAACCCACTCGTCTCGCCCCTGACCATGGGCGTGGCGTCCGGCGCTGCTCTGGGCGCGGCCCTTGCCATCGTCGTGGGTTGGTCGTTTGTCGATAATGACCTCGCCATTGTTCTCAACGCCTTTCTCTTTTCACTGCTTGTGGTCTTCATCATTATCCAACTCGGGAAAATGAGATCGATCTCTGCAGAATCCTACATCTTGGTCGGTATTGCCATCACCTTCATTTCAGGAGCAATCGTTTCAACATTGCAATATTTTGCAACAGATGCTCAGTTATCTGCCCTGGCCCATTGGTCCTTTGGAAGTCTGTCTCGTCCGACGCTCGAGAACGCAGTCTATGTTTCAATGAGTTTAGTGATCTTAATGCCAACCGCTCTAAAATGGTCTTGGGACCTCAATGCCTTGTCGATGGGAGGGGATGAATTTGCAATTTCGACCGGTGTCGATCCGGTCTCCACTCGAAAAAATATTCTTATTCTTTCAGCATTGATGACTTCGATCGTGATTGCATTCACTGGACTGATTGGCTTCGTAGGGCTTGCAGCCCCGCACATGAGTAGATTATTCGTCGGGACTGATTTCCGTAAACTGATTCCATGTTCAGCAGTGCTAGGAAGCATGCTCATGCTTTTTGCAGACACCGTTGGCAGAACCTTGTTCGCTCCAATTGTGATTCCAGTCGGCATCATGTTGTCTGTGATTGGCGGTCCATTTTTCCTTTATCTGTTATTGAAAAAGCAAGGGGCGAAGTTATGACTGAACTCCTTTCTGTTGAAGACCTCAACTTTAGCTGGGGTTCAAACGAAGTGCTGAAGGGCATAAGTTTCAGCATCAAATCCAATGAAGTCGTCGCTATTTTGGGAGTAAACGGGGCTGGAAAGTCAACTTTGATCAAATGCATCAATCGTATTCTGAAGATGAATTCTGGTACTGTGAAAATCCAATCATTGGACCTGACTTCGCTCAATTTAATTGAACTTTCAAAGCGCATGTCGTACGTTCCTCAAACGGTGCGAACAAGTTTTTCAATCGATGTTTTCGACGTCGTTCTTCTTGGAAGACGCCCACACATCAACTGGAGGGTAAGTGCTAACGATCAAAAAATCGTCAGCGAAACACTTCGCTTTTTATCACTCGAGGATTTTGCATTCCGAAGGTTTGACCAATTGTCTGGCGGAGAGCGTCAGCGAGTCATCGTTGCCAAAGCAATAGCACAAGGTGCGAATCTTCTTCTTATGGATGAACCAACAAGTGATTTAGATCTTAAAAATCAAATCAGTACCATGAAGAACATCGTACAACTGATTTCCGAAAGCGATGATAAATCGGCTCTCATAGCCATTCACGATATCAACATCGCAGCTCGGTTTGCTGACCGTATAATTTTGTTACATGATGGCAAGATTGTTTCGGATGGCTTGCCTTCTGAAGTGCTCACCTCGGAAAACATTGGTATGGTTTTCGGCGTGACAAGCCAAATTATTTCTCGAACAGATGAGCAGCCTATGCGAATCGTGGTTGGAGATGAAATAGAAGAAAAATGAGGTGTTACTTTGACAGATATAAAACAGAACTTAGGAATATATTTCGGATCACAAACCGGAAATGCGGAAATGTTAGCTTTGGATGTGAG
>JAPKCL010000144.1 GCA_028822955.1 Candidatus Poseidoniaceae archaeon | reverse complement strand
CCTCAGGTTTAGTCGAGAAAGTCGCCGGTCGCATCGTTGATGATGAAAACGGTGACGCACTTCAACTCTTCAAAGGCCGCCGCATTACTGCTGCAGGTCACAAAATGATTGACAATGTTGCACATCAATGCCGCCCAATCGCTGAAGAACAATATCCAGGACTCTCTAAGTACTGAAGGACGTGAATGAGGTGACAAGCATGGTTTCGACTCAAGACAATGAGTTGAATCAAATCCGTGAGCAACGTCGCATGGCTCTTCAGCAACAGCTCGAACAGCAAGCAGCCCAACAGGCGAATGCTGAGGTTCAAGCCCAAGAAGCGCAACTCGTTTCTCAAAACCTTGACGCTGCAATGAAAAACCTGGTTTCTCCTGAGGCCCGATCACGCCTCTCTGCAATTGCTTTGGCTACACCTGAGCGTGCTGAAATGATTAAGCAAACAATCGTTCAACTCCACAGTCAAGGTAAGTTGAACACAATAATGAATGATGAGCAATTGAAACAATTGCTCCAATCCCAATCGAAGAGCCGCCGTAGTGCGTCCATCCGAAGAATCTGAGAAGGTGCTCGAACATGTCCCGAAATAAACCAGCAGCTAAGAAAATACGCCTCATGAAAGTGGGGAAGCAGAACCGACGTGTCCCCGTTTGGGTCATGTTAAAGACCGACCGAAATACTGTGTCTCACCCAAAGAGACACCACTGGCGCCGTAGTAAGCTCCAACGATGAGGTGAATGATATGGTACGTGCAAATGAATCCGAATTAACTGTCCCCCTACGCAAAGCGTGGAGCATTACCCGCTACAAGCGTGCACCTCGTGCAATCCAAATCATCCGTGAACATGTGATTCATCACTTGAAAGTTCGTGAAGATGAAGAAGTTTGGATTGACCCAAGTGTCAATGAACATATCTGGGCCCGTGGTATCGAAAACCCACCTCGCAAGATTCGCTTGCAGGTGACTCGACACGACGAACCTGATATTCCAATCGAAGTCAAATTGTTTGAGGAGTGAATCATATGGGAAATATCCGACCAAGTTTTATTAAAATCCGAGCGATCCATCTAGTTGAAGATCATGGTGAGAAATTCACCGCTGACTTCGATCATAACAAGAAGATGGTCCAAGAACTCACCGATGTTGAATCAAAAAAGCTACGCAACTGGATTGCTGGCTACGTCACCACATACCGTAAGCGTAGAGTCGACTGAGCGAGGCGATGAAGTGTCTGTGCGCGTCAATTGGGACCGCACCCCGGTTTCAGTTCATCATGAACAACAAGATGTTCTTGAGGCATTGATACTCCATCTTCGTAATTCATTCGGTGTCAGGAAACGTTCACTGGTAATGAAAGACAGAGATGAAGGTGGCTATCTCTTTTTTATCTACCAACCTTGTAATCCAAGATGGATTTTAGAATTCAAAGAACCAATGCCTAATGAGATGGAGGAGGAGTGAACATGGGCGATCGTCAAACCCTTCCACTACCCCAAAGGAATTATTCATTACACATTGTATTGGTTGGGGCTTCTCATCCAGGCAATCTTGGCGCAGTATGTAGGACAATGCTGAATTATGGTTTTGATTCTCTCCGTCTTGTATCTCCAACTTGCTCTCCTAATGATATCGAAGCAAGGAACCGAGCAAAGCATGCTGGCCGGGTACTCGATACTTGTCAAGTCTACGATTCACTCGAAGCGGCAACAATCGATTGTAGTTTGACAATCGGCACTTCAGGTAAGCGCGAGATTGGTGCAAAAACGACTTTCCGCCACTTCACCTATCCTTGGGAAATGGCAGAACGGTTGGACTCGTTTACTGAATCGGTATCTCTCGTATTCGGTGAAGAAGGAAAAGGCCTCTCAACAGAATCGCTTGCACTCTGCGACTTTTTGGTGACTTTGCCAACATGGGAAGGCTATCCTATTGCGAATTTATCTCATGCAGTAAACGCATGCGTCTATGAATTACATCGCTCAACTGTACGCTCTACACAGGGTTCTAACCCTGGCATCCCAGATATTGTTCCACTCGAACGAAGTATGAATCCAACTTTGAAACGTATTCTCCATCAAGGGATTTTCGAATACGGCCAAGTACTTCCGGGTAATGACGAGCGAAGAGAAAGTTTCTCCAATAATTTGAGACGAAATTTGATGCGTTCCATGCCCACTGACGACGAGGCTATGCGTCTCATTGGAGGTATCCTAGATGCGACGACTGCTCTGCAATATGTAGCAGGTAATGCCGAATGGAAAAGTCAAAGGCGTCGAAAAATCACACGGAATGAAGAAGAATAGTCATGGAATCCATGATGCGGTGCTCTTCGGTGTTTCACGTACATGCATTGCAACGAGCTTCAATCGATTTCCATAGGCTGATGAAATATGCGGCTGGACCTGTTCGAATGCCCATTTTGCGAGATTCTCTGCTGTAGGGATGAACGGAACTACTACCGTCCGATGCCCTTCACCCATTGCTTCACAAGCTTTCCTCGCGTCAGCATCTCCTTCATAGACAACGAATGCATGGTCGACGATGTCATGGACATACTCCATGAGTATGGCGCTTACATCTGAAAAGTCCATCAACATTCCTTCTTCACTCACACCTGTTTCTTGAACCGTATCTCCTTCAATTTCTGCTTCAAAGCGGTAACGATGCCCATGCATATGTCGGCATTTACTTTTATGATTTGGAACTCTATGTCCTGTATCAGTTTCTACAAATCGTCGTATACGTGTCGTCATTCTTCCATCTCCTCAAATTCTAATGATGCTGAATTGATGCAATACCTTTGACCGCCAAATGCTCGAGGACCGTCTTCAAAGATGTGCCCTAAATGGGCTTCGCACTTTGAACACTGAACTTCAACCCTCTGCATCCCATGAGTGTAATCCCCGATATGCTTAATTCCTGCATCTGGATGTTCGGTATGGAATGATGGCCAACCACATCCTGAGTCAAATTTCATTGAAGAAGTAAACAAAAGGTGGCCACAACAGATGCAAAAGTAATCTCCATCCCTTTTCTCATCCCAATAGATTCCTGTAAATGCGCGTTCGGTTGCACTTTGACGTGTCACCATGTATTGTTCTTCAGTGAGTCGTTGGCGATAATCCTCTTCTTTATGCTCATTTTCAACCTTGAGTGCGTTCCGGAGTACCTCTTCCCAGGATGTTTGGTATTCAACCGGATCGGTGAGTCCGAGGCTGTGAAATGCAAGAATACGCTCGATATCAGCGCCACTCATACCAGAACTACGACCGTCATCATCGGGATTGTAGGAAGTATTTGTATTCGCAAAAACAATGTTGAAATCAAGATTAAGTTCTATAATTGCATTTTGGGCATCTTCGAGAATTGATGCTTTATTGCCATCGAGATAGGGTAAAGTGAACGAGACATTTTCGCTATCCCAATTTCCAATAGAAAATGCATGTTCAATAGCATGATAAAACTCTGGACGACAATCTGGATATATTTCATGGTCCCCAGAATGAACGCCTAGAGCAATTTCAACGCTACAACTCTCACGCTTCGAAACCGATAAGGCATACCCGTACATTATTGAAGCAAATATCGCATTACGGTTTGGCACCACCGTTGACTTCATTTGTTCAGCCTCATAATGGCCTTCAGGAATATCTTCACCACCCTGGAGGAGTGAACTTTCAAACGCACCCATTGCACTTGAAAGATCTATTATT
>JAPKCL010000143.1 GCA_028822955.1 Candidatus Poseidoniaceae archaeon | reverse complement strand
CCAGTTTCACCTGCGCAACCAATTGCAGTTGCCGCTCAACCAAGCGCCTCATCTGTTGTTGCACCTGCCCCTTTGACAACTGATTCAAACATTCAAGAACAATTGATTGAAGTTGTCGTTCGGCATACAGGTTATCCAAATGATTTCATTGAATTAGATCAGGACCTTGAAGGCGAACTGGGCATTGATACAGTGAAGCAAGCCGAAATTATGGCAGATGTCCGAGATATATTCGAACTTCCTGTCGATGAAGACTTTGTTCTTTCAGACCACCCGACATTGAACCATTTCACTGCTTATATTCATCGTATGAAAGGCGGTTCTGTTGTTGAACACTCGCCAGCACCTTCCGTTACCGAAGCCGCACCAGTTGCTTTGACACCCGTTGCCGAGCCTATAGCGGCTGGAATTGAGCGTCAAGAGAATTGTCGCCGTTGGCAAGTTGAGGTAGAAGGCTGCCCTGGTACCGGTTCTTTGTTAGCACTCGAAGGAACCATCGTCGTCACTGATGATGGCTGGGGAATTGCAGAGGCCTTTTGCCAGCGCGTAGAAGCACGTGGAATGCGTGCAGTACGTATTGGGTTTGAAAGTGAGATACGTGACATGTCGAGTCACCAAGAAGCTGGTCGTACCGTTTATCGAGCCGACCCCGCCAATCCCGAACATCTGGCGTTAGTCTGTAAAGAACTGGAACAATTCGATGTGGCCGGTTTAGTTCACATGGCTCCTATGAAACTCGCCGGAGCATCATGGGGAGATGACACTCAGCCTTCGTCACAAATTGCATTATCTGCACATGGTTATTTTTCTCTACTCCAAGGATTAGATGCTCATCTTGCGTCTCGTAAGGATGGCCTTGTAGCCTCTGTGACTGCAATGGATGGGCGCCATGGGAATATCGGAGAGCGTTTCAACTCAATTCAATGTGCTGCATCTGGTGTGACGAAATCATATTACTTTGAACAAACACATTTACGAATGCGCGCTCTTGATTTACATCCAGAACTTATTCTCGATGCAGACCAAGCCGCAGAACACATTGATTCCGACCTGTTTGAAATCGGCGGCGAAATCGAAATTGGATTAGATCGTGATGGCCGTCGCTGGACACTTGTTGCTTTTGCCGAGGACCTTGAAAACGAGATGACACCACTGCAATCGGATGACACATGGATTGTTTCAGGGGGCGGTTCTGGAGTGACTGCAGCCTCAATTATCGGGGTTGCATGCAACTCTCTCAATGCAGGGGCTCACTTTGCCCTTCTTGGCCGTTCAACCCTTTTCGAAGAAACTGAAACATGGGTGGAGTGGTCCGATTCTCGATTAGAAGAGCAAAAGAACGCTCTTCGTGGAGAAATGATGGCAGCCAGTGAATCAGGTAAGGTTACGATGGTTGAATGGAATACAGCCTGGCAAAAATATTCTCGTAGTCGTGATGTTTACATCACCATAAAAACGATTCAAGAAACTGGGAATGATGCATCATATCATTCAGTTGATGTCATGGACACTGACGGTTTGAAGCAACTCGGTGCTTCCTTAGGTCGCCCGATTACCGGTATTATTCATGGAGCAGGTCTTGAAGACTCTAAGTTAGTTGCTTCGAAAGACTACAGTGTATTTGACAAGGTTATTCGCGTGAAAATCGATGGATGGCAATCGCTTTTGGCAGCAGTAGACGCCTCAAATGGAGAACTTCGTTTTGCTTCATGCTTTACCAGTGTATCCGGTCGATTTGGCAATAACGGTCAAACGGATTATTCTGCTGCAAACAGTATTCTTGACGCAGAAATGGCTCGATTGACCGCAAGTGGCACATGTCGCGCTGTTGCCATTGCATGGACAGGTTGGAGAGATGTCGGTATGGCAACTCGTGGTTCATTCCAAGCGGTGTTTGATGCTGCAGGAATAGATACAATCTCGGTAGAAAAGGGTGTTGAAATCTTTGTTGATGAAGCACTACGTGGCGGGAAGCGCCGAGTACTTGGTTGTGGAAACCTCGGGACTATGGACGCATTCGATGCATTCCGTGAAGCACCTCTTCGTCTTCCTGCTGAGATGGCAACCATCATTGCTGATCCGTTCCGTTTCCCTTTCATCGACAAGGTACTCTCCGTTGATGAACGTCAATCCTTGACCACGCAAACAACCCTTTCAGTCGCAGATCACCCTTTCCTCGCAGACCATGCTATCGATGGAGTACCATACCATCCCGGCGTCATGGCCTTGGAGATGTTTGCGGAAAACGCCCTTTTACTGCGTCCGTCAGCCTGCCTTGCAGGATTTGAAGATGTGTCGTTTGGGCTTCCTGTGAAACTCTTGAAAGGTGAAATGGCAGTACGTGTTCATGCGGAATTGGTTCGTGGGGACGGAGAAATGAGTTGGATTGCATGTCGTTTGCTGTCTGATTTATCCAATTCGACGGGTGAAGTGTTTGGAGAGCGAGAGCACCACAAGGCCATCGTCCGAGTTGTTGAAAGTCGAGATGACCTTGGACCATTTTTACAATCTGAAGTTGATGCATTGCCACAACTTGGTACACCGGCATTAGGTGAGTTGGCTGAACTCCCCTCGTTCATTTATCGTCGTTATTTCCACGGCCCTCGTTTCCAATCCCATGGAGGGGTTCTCCGTGGTATAGGTGATGCAGAAACACCCGGTGCAGATGGGATCGCTCTTATGCGTCATCAACTGCCAATGTTGGACCAATTTGCTCTTGAAACACAAGGTGAGGTCGTTCTTTTAGAATCGCTTCCAATGCTCATCGAGGCGGGTTTCCAAAACGCAGGTTTGGTTGCAATGGAATCTGAAGGTTTCTCGTCACTGCCAGTCGGTATTGAATGGTCTTCGATGCTCAGGGTTCCAGAGCGAGATGAAGTTCTTCGGATGCGAAGTATTCGAACTGCTGTCGAGGAGGCGGGTATTACTGTCCACGATGTTGTCGTGGTCGGTGATGATGACGCACCAGTTATTGCACTCAAAGGATTACGTCTCAAAAGCATGGCCCCAGTGCCTGAAGAAGAGTCGTTTACCCTTGAGAGGTGAGACAATGACATTTGAGGAACTGTTTCCTCCCCATCAACTTCCGGTTCGTTCGTTGTGCTTTCGCTGTCCTGTTGAAGTACGAGAATTGGATGAGGTGACGCTTGCTTCTGTTGATGAAGTTGCTACTTTCGTTGTTGATAAACGGCGTGATGAGCATTTAACAGGGCGTTGGCTTTTGGCCCAAGCTCTCAAATTATGGGGCCTTGACCCTACTCAACTCGAAGTGCGGCGAACAGAATTGCGTGCTCCTGTCCTCGCACATCTTCCAGGGCTTTGGGTCAATACTCCACTTCCTTCAGTGAGTATAGGTCACGCTGGAGGTTGGGCTTATGTTGCGTTGGTGGAACCTGGTTGGTCGATTGGAATTGATGCTGAACCTGCCGATCGAGGAATTGCTTCGAACGCGTTTGATATGATGGCAAAGGGCGATGAATTACTTTGGTTACGGGAAAACCCAGAGCAGGCCATCCACCTATGGACTGCAAAGGAATCCGTGCAAAAATCCATGCAAATGGGAATGCATCTCAATCCCCGCAAAATTGAAATTCCAATTGGAACTGGTATTCTAAATATTTCAATTGAAAAATCAAAAGTTCAATTGCAAAATTGGATATTTGAAGGTGCTAAGGTTGCACTTGCTTGGCGGCTTGGAACAGTTGGTTTGCGCACATCAGAAGATGATTTGTTAGATGCGACTAAAAAATCCATG
>JAPKCL010000142.1 GCA_028822955.1 Candidatus Poseidoniaceae archaeon | reverse complement strand
GATGATACTTGGAAATGCATAGATTCCTATGACGTTTCTCCACAGTATTCCGATTATACTGCAATTGCTTACGACCGAAATACCGAAGAAGTTTGGATTGTCCATAACGCTCAACGTCGTATTGTTCCCTACACTTTCGGAGACCAACCCGATGGCCAATACACTCGTGGCCAAGACATGTATTCCTATTCCTCTTCATCTGGCAGTTCTTGGGAATGCGGTAAGACCGGTCAGCAAGTTCGTGGGTTGGAAGTGAATAAAAGTACTTTCTTCATGCGATGCCAAAAAGGAACTTCAAGCCAAGATAAAGATCAACTTGAGGCTTGGACGATTTCCGGCACTTCTACTTCTCTGGTCCCGCAATCCGGCACTCGTCTCCTATCGGCGCTTGGATACGGCCTACAATTTGACGGTTCACGATTTGTAACCGTTGACTGTGGTTATTCCACTTGGTCTTCAGCCACTTTGTACTATCGTGAGTATGGAACGGGATGGCAATACAAAACGACTCCTGCACCGGGTACGACCACGTGGCTCGGTCCTGTGACCGAATCTGGTGACCCGATTTTAAGTGTTAACATGCAAACATATTGGTCTGCAGCCTCGATTGGAGACCGTGTTGATTACTGGGTTTCTGCTGATAATGGTACTCATTGGGAATCTGTTGAATCGAATTCAACGATCCACTTTTCTTATCCAGGTACTGAATTGGTTTGGAAAGCACAGTTGATTGGT
The DNA here is from genome assembly GCA_028822955.1 of Candidatus Poseidoniaceae archaeon. Lineage (GTDB taxonomy): Archaea > Thermoplasmatota > Poseidoniia > Poseidoniales > Poseidoniaceae > MGIIa-L1. The sequence continues at coordinate 3,038 of JAPKCL010000142.1, read as the reverse complement.
TCAACGGCCGTATCTTGGTGGGTTGATGTTGAATACTCAACAGAATATGCACCTTCCGGAAGTTGGACCTCCCCCCCATATACTACGGGTACGAAAGTGGGCAAAGTGAGACCGAATTGGGTTGCTGATGTTCCGTCAGGCACATCGGTTTCAGTTCAGGTTTCAAATGACAACGGTTCAACATGGCTTCCTGCAATGAATCATCAGGAAGTGAGCTTCCCATCAACAGAAGCAGGCGATACAATTCGATATGCGGTAAGTTTGTCAACATCCGACAACTCTCTTTCACCCCTTGTTGACTCGATTACCATGGAATATGAAGAAGGCTATCCTGACCGTCCTAAGTTGGATGTCGGTAACGACCTGATTTGGGATTGGGAATCTCTTCTCTTCCTGAATGAGTCCGCAGTACTTGCAAGTGATGATTCAAGAATTGGTATTGATGTGAAATCTCAACCGACACTTGTTCAAGCCTTCAATTCGATAATTCCACAGAACGGTGATGGTGATGTGTTAATCCCAATTGCTGTCAAAGCAGCAACTTCTGGTCGTGTCAAAATTTCAAACATTGATATTGCCTACAAGATGCAAACACGAGCGATTGATGCTTCCTTAGAAGGTGGTCTTCTTTCACCAGATGGAGTTTACCGTAATCTTCAGGTCCGAATAGCTCCAGGTGATGAAGTTGACCGAGTTACTGAAGCGCTCATCGCTCTGAATAATTCATACGGTGAAAATCCAGCATTTGACTGGCAACGTGGTGACACATGCTCTGTAGTGAGTGATTCCGAAGGAATCGTTCAATTTGATGTCGCAAATTGCACCTCGACTATGGATTTAGAGGGAGTGGTCTCCATTCGAATACCGATCAAGGTCGACTGGTCATGGAATGATGAAAACAAGATGCAAGCTCTAATTTCTGTTGAAGATGACTTAGGTCAAGCCGTTGCTGCTTGGGATACTGAAGACTTGGATATCACTGTTGAAAACGATATTCAATTGGATGGACTACGTGTCTTTGAAGAAACGGGCCGAGAACTTTACTCGCAAGATTGGGTTCGTGGTGGTTTCAACCTTTCATTCACAGGGCTCATCCATTTCCAAAACTCACAACTTACACCCTTGGCAGGACAATTTGCTCTTCGCGTCCTTGGTCAAAACGTAACCTATGATGGTGACCCAATTGGGGAGCCTGTCCTTTTGGCCCAAGAGCAAAACCCTGCTTTTGGTGTCTATAATATCACATTCCAATCACCGTTTGAATCCGCTCCTGGCGGAATGGTATTCTACGTCGAAGCAATCCAAATGCCAAATGGTTCAATGTTTGCAAACCCGGGATACAATACAATTCGCTTGGTATTAGATGGGAACTCACCACTTGTACTTTCATCAACACCTGCCGATGGTGATGAACGCCATGCAGGCCCACCTTCACCCGGAGGTCAAGCCATCAGTATCGTCGTCCAAGATTCAGTTGACCCGCCGAATCAACTGACACTGAATTATTGGATTGGTTGTAAAGCCAGCGAATCTATTGGTTGCAGTGATTACAATTTCGATGGCTTGCCAAACTTGGATGAATACGAAATGAAAACACTTACTTCCCCCGATACTCAAGCAGGTGGGTTGAATATATTTGACGGCCTCATTGATGATTCAATGCTTCAGCACGGACATCGTGTATCCTACTTTATCACTGGAAAAGACGCTCAAGATAATGCCATTGCAATGGGTGGTGGCCCTGTATGTCCAGACAGTAATGTTGCATGCGGATATGTACCTGGTGAAGTTGTACCCAACTGGGATAATGATTTGGGCACGTACAAGATTCGTGTAGAATTTGAACCGGAACTCGACCTTGACAACTCAACAATTCTTGGACATGATGATCAATCTCCACTTCACCCAGGCATTCCATATACGGCACAAATTCTTCTTTCAGACCGTAATGGTTGGCAAGATATCCAATACATTCAACTCGCTCTTGGTGGTGACTCCAATGACGATGAAACCTCTATATTTATGTCTTTGACCAAAGGGGAAGATGGAAATCCAATTGCGTTGATGGAGTCCGGTTCTGCAAATATTGCTGTGTCAAACCTTTACTCAAGCGTTAGCCTTGATGAAGAAAACAATGACCTGATCAAAATATTAGCACGGTTCCAATTAACATGGACCTTCCCTGAATCTTTTGATACCAACGGTGAAAATAAAATTATTCCAAAGATTTTGGTGACTGACTTGCCATGCAATGTGGGTGAGTTAACGCCTTGTTTCGAAGCAACTGCAGGTTTGGGTAACGATGCATGGAGTCTCGATAACGACTTTAGATTTGACACAACTGAAGGCCATATTCGAGCTGTTGAATTGCGTGATGGAACCAACCATTACAATTCTGATTTCAAAGAAACTCTCATTGGTGCCGGACAAGCATTGCGCGTCAATGGCCGTGTACTCTTCTCAGAGGACGAGACACCAGCTCCGGCTGGAGCATTTGATGTCGTCTTTGGAGACTATGACAACACATGGGAAACTTCAACTCGTGATGATGGGGAATTTAGCCTCGACCTTCTGATTCCTTCAGTACCTTCTGGGCATCTCGACTTGCGACTTGCTCTCAGTGATTTGCCTGGATTCGCAATGGATGAAACTTCGTCTTTCCAACGGGTTCGATTAGCAGTTGACAATTCTCGTCCGACTATTGCGGCGATTTCCTTAGATGAAGTTGCTTCAGGTTCTGACCTTTCCATTGGTGCCTGTGGCAATCTACTGGTTATGCTTGAAACAATTGATGACTATGGATTTGATCTTGATGAACCCGCAGTATTGCATTACCGAGTTCGTGCAGGTGAAGCAGAAATCTCACGTGGAAGCGTGCCTCTGCCGGACACAACTCCATTTGGCGAACAATTCTTCTGGACTGGCTATCTTGACCTGACTGACACTGGTTCTACAACTTTGCTTCCATCCTACATGGTCGATGTATGGGTTTCTGGTTCGGATTCGGCAGGCAACCCATTCAACACACTTGGTAATTC
>JAPKCL010000141.1 GCA_028822955.1 Candidatus Poseidoniaceae archaeon | reverse complement strand
GTTTGAAGGTTCAAACATCGCTTCCAACTGTTCTGCAGAGAAGGCTGCTGCTATCGCTGGAGTGCGGCTGCATACATCGATTAACTCAATGTTTTTATCAACTGCCTCAAATGAAGCAGCACGAAGAATTTCATGAGCCTCATCACGTGGAATACCATGGTCAACAAGGTCAATCATAACCTTTTCAGCCATAACCAAACCCTTCTGTGCGTGTATGTTTGCAAGACAACGGTCCGCATCAACCCACATGTTTTTCAAAACATCTCGAGTTTTAGCAAGAACGTCTTCACAAAGAGCAGAACCATGAGAAAGCGTAAACCGTTCGCTGCTGGAATTCGCTAAATCACGTTCATGCCAAAGCAAAGCATTTTCGTAAGTAGGGATTATCATTGCACGAACAATACGGGCAAGACCGCATGCGTTCTCAGATTTAATTGGGTTCTTTTTGTGCGCCATTGTAGAAGAGCCTACTTGCTTTTCAACATCAAATCCTTCTCCTGCCTCTCGAAGTTCAGAACGCTGAAGGTTACGAACTTCTTGGAGAATCTTTTCACAGGATGTTGCCACATTCGAAAGCCATGATACATATTCAATATAGCGATCTCGACCTACCACTTGTGTTGTCGCCAATGGGACTCCAAGGCCTAAGTGAGTCAAAATCAATCGTTGTAGTTCACGTGCATTTTCTCCTTGAGCGGCACCGGTTCCGACTGCCCCAAGAAATTTGCCAACTGAAATACGCGGGGAGGCTTCGTCCAAACGAATCAGTTGCCGACGGAGTTCATCAAGCCAAACTGCCGCTTTCAATCCAAAGGTAATAGGAACAGCCGCTTGACCATGCGTTCGGCCTAACATGACCGTATCACGTTCGCGCTCAGCAACGTCTGCACATACTCCAATCAACAAACAAAGTTGTTCTCTCAAGAGAACAATACTGTCTCGAAGTTGTATGGCAACGGCGGTGTCGACGATGTCGTTTGAAGTCGCACCTAAGTGTATACACCATCCAGCATCGCCCGCAGCCTCAGCCATCGCTTTGGTTAATGCCATGATGTCGTGTCGTGTTTCAGCTTCAATCTCTGAAACACGTTCTTTCGTAACGGAATCCGGATTGGCAATTGCTGCAACGATGTTGTAATCTTCTTCGGTGACTCGGCCAAGTTGCATATGAGCCCAAATAAGGGCACGTTCAACCTCAAGTTGGCGCTCATGGCGCCCGACTTCGGACCATATACGTTTGAAATCTTGGCAGCCATATCGGTAATCTAGTGGGCAGAAGGCCATACTTGTTTCCAAACGCCACGCTACATCAACATTGCCTTTGAAATCCATGCACCCTTATGCTCGCCAAAAAGACCGTAAACGGGACACTATGCTTCATCGATAGCGACTGGACTCATAACTGAACGGATGAGGATAATGGCGAGAGCCGTTGAAAGTAAGAAGGCGACACCGACATAGAGTGAAGTATTGTACCACATCATTGCCAATCCGATTAAGGACATGTACGAAACGATCTGACAAACGGCAGAAGCCATGTGCAATTTATCCATTCGCTCTGCGCTCAATTCGCCCTTATGTTCAAGTAAAAAGGTGTAAATCAAGAAATAAATTCCTTGGAAGGGAATTGTGGCAGCAATAATGGCCAAGGCTATTTCACGAATAAACATCGGATTCGTCTCTTGTTCCATGCCTTGAAAAAGCATGAAAGCGGTATTTGTACCAAGGAGGGCTGCCATGATGGTCCAGCGCTTATCTTGTGAAGAAGTGCGGCTTTCAACATTGACAGATGTCGCTTCCATGACCCCTTCGCTATTCGCAAAGGGTTTGATGTTTCCCGTTAAACAATGTAACAAGAGTTTAATTTATGCCTTGAACTTCAACAGCCAATACTTCAGATTAAACCTGAAATGAATTTGATTACAGCACCTGTGACTGTTGCAACTACCAGTAACGCAAAAAGCATTGCAACCGGCCCATATTGATTGGAATCTTCAAACAGTGTTGCTCGAATACCATCACGCTTGATAGCATGGGAAAAAGAGTCTGCCTCAGAGTAGTCTGACAAAGGACGGCGAGGTATGCGTTCACCTTTACGGACAATCAACTCGTCGCTCATAACATTGCGTTGTGCAGGTAGGGCATGAATGTTCCTCAAAGAATCGAATTAAGGGTAAGTATCAATGACAAGTTCCACTCACCCCGTTTTATGGGCAGAGCAATCTTTGAAGTTGCAGGTGAAAATATTCACCTTGCTGTCGAAGGAAGTATTGGTGGGACTACACTGGGCTTGCATATTGCTACAGATGTCATCGAACGTGGAGGCAGAGTCTTGTGGGCATCTCCATTTATGCCCGACAATGTTCGATTTGGGCAAATGTTTGCCCATCTCTCACTTGGCCATTCATCACGATACCATGCGATGAATTTGGTAGGTGATTTTGATCAAGCAATGGAAATTTTAATTCAAACAACCAATTCACTACCGAGTGTCCAATTAATCGTCTTGGACGACTGGTGCGATACTTCAGGAAAAATTCCAAGCAAGAAAATAGCGGCTGTTCAGCGACTTGCCGAAACAATCAATGATGACATATGCCTCCTTCTGACAAGTAAAGGAAGTATAGATGCAAGTGGGAATTCTGACAGTGCAATCGTTGCACGTGGGGAAAAAGCAATGCGTACAGCTGGGTTCGAAGTTTGGAGATTAGAACGTCCAAAAGATGGACCTCACAGAACACTTGTACGTTCAGATGAAACGATGGATTTGAAACTCGAAGAAACTGGTTTCTTTCACTGAATTTCTTCGTCTTCGCCGAGTAATTCTGCCATTTCTTCTAAGGCATCCTCGTCGGGCTCATCAAATTGACTTGGATTTTTAGCGCCGCCACCAAGGACATCTTCTCCAGCAACTTTCGGAGCCAACTCATCAAGCATTGTTTGGCGGTTTTCACCAGCACGCTTGGCGACGAACCAAGCCATGGCAAAGAACAGGACAGCACTCAAGAGATATGCGATATTTTTGGTCAATTCTTCACTAGCCATACCTCTCTCACCCCAATCTGCGTATTATTGATTTCCCATAAATGAAGATGAATCCGTCGAATCTCCCCACTCCAGTGGTCGAGCAAGGTGCCTTCTCGCATCGTCGGGGGGTTGAACCCAAGAATGAGCGGGTGGTATTCGAGCAATTGAATCCCAAGTATCATCGGTACGATGCTTGCATTTTGGACAACGGCAACCCTGACCTTTGCCCATCGATTTCATTCGAACCGAGCATTCACTGCACATTGGGCGTTGTTGATTTGGATATGCGGAAACGACTCGTAGTTTTTCGAGATGTAAAACACCGAATTCTGGTGATAAACCGTAGCCTTCAACCACATCACCTGGTTGAAGCCATTGTGCCAGCTTCTTCACCGAACCTGATTCAGCAAATGCAAGCCATTTGCCGTTTTCAGTCGTAATTACACAATTACCACGGTTCAAGATTTCAACCTGTGTAACAGTTGCTTTTTGCGAATGTGAGAGATGATCATCAGTTGCTTGATTGGTCACAAATACTCTCAAACCAACCGCAGGTTCAGTTAATTCGGCAGCCAATAATTTGTTTCCTGCCTCCAAAGCAGAGTTTGAATCTCGAGCGCGAACTCCAAACAGTACCGGACAAGGACCACGTGGTGCAACAAGTCCTGTTCCTTTACGGGGGTCTCTTGAAAGAAAAGTCGAAGGCATTGAATCTACAAAAGTAAGCGCTTGTTCACAAACCTCACGTTTC
>JAPKCL010000140.1 GCA_028822955.1 Candidatus Poseidoniaceae archaeon | reverse complement strand
TCTGCTTTCGTTCCTGACTCTTCGGCATAACGATTGGTGATGTGTAAACCGTATGAGACCCCAAGTGCGAGTAAAATTGGCCCTACGATAATGACGGTCATCGTCACCTCATAATTGAGCCACCCAATGATTCCTAAGGTCCAAAAGACCGCACATAATGTTGGAAGCCCTGAAATGATCACGACTTTTAGACCTTGAAGTGGACGTATTCCAGTTAAACCGGTTTGGAGGATATCACAATGGAATACAAAAAGGCCAATTGCAACAAGTACGACTGCGACTGGGAAAATGTTCCAGAACATGTCGAAAGTACGCTCAGTTACTGCGTTCGTGATTGGAACTGGACCGGTTAAGGTCATCGAGAGACCTAAACTCTTCACTCCACGTTCCTCCTGTTCCTCGGTGAGTTCTCCCCAGATGCACAGTCCTTCTTCAACAACTGCCTGACCATCCGCTCCAAACTCACAAGGGCGTTCCATGTTACTGATCTTTTCCAAGTCCATTTCGGTTTGGAAAATAATGTCTTTTGCAGAGATTCCATCCGATACCGCAATAGCCATAATCGCTCGGTCTAATGTCCCATCAGGTACATCGTTTTCACCCTCGAAAAGACATCCATCAGGTCCACATGAAATATCACGTGCTAATTTATCAAGACCGGGAGTTGGAGAGCCGTCATCTTCGTACATTTCGTTGATGACCAAATCAATTGTATTTTGTGAAGGGATTTCGTAGCCCCCACCGAGTTGGTCGTCGGTAAGTGCCAAAACTTCGTTGAACGTTTCAGCGGCCTGGGCCGATGGACAATCCTCTTGACCAAAACCACAACCAAGTTGACCAAGTTCAGTTACGAAAGCTTCACGAATCCGTGGAGCACTCGAATTCACTTCTTTCAGAACTGTAGAAATTGAGAGAAGGTAAATGACATCATCTTCGAGTGTGTCGGAAGAACCGTTCGGATTAGCACACACAAATGAAGAGATACAAGGATTGAGTGTATTTTCAACATAACTAATTTCTTGTAAAATTCGTTGGTCAGTAATGTTGTAATTGCCATCATTGAGTTCGATATAAACAACCATCACGTTGGTTGACCAATCTTCTTCAACCAGTTTGAGTAATTCACCGACTTCGCTGTTATCTGGAAGATATACTTCCAAGTCACCATTGACATTCAAATCAGTCTCGTTTGGGTCGTCATCGAATTGAGTGAGATACAAGTCAAAGAATCCCGAATGAGTCACGAAGAACAATGTCATCAGTAAAAACAGCACAACAGTTGCCAGAGGGAATCGAGTAATTGCTCCTATAGCCCCCGTTTTTTCCCATTCTCGACGAAACCGGACTGGAGCATCCAAAACTGCATCGATAGCATTTTTAGAATTGAAATCTTGAACTCTTGCAGAAAGGTCGATTGCACCCGACTGGATACGAGATTCACCCGAACGCTTCAATCTTGCGAAGCGTGAACTTCCGCCCTTCTTTTCGGAACCACTTGAGGCTTCATTCGACTCCAAAGTGACTGACTTTGGTGCGGATTTTTTTTGACTGTCTTTAACCAAAATACTCTCCCCTGTTTCTTTGTGGTTCGTGGACCTTCAAATGATTACCGCAGGATTGTGTTCTAATTCCTCGTATTACAAACATGTTAGCGTGCAGCGTTATTCGTCCGTTGGGTTCAAATGTGAACCGTTGTAGCGCTGCTTGGAAACGCATCGTTCATGTGTGCGGGGCCAGGTGAGGCACATGCCAGACCCAGTATTAAACGACAAACGATGGTCAATAGACCTTGAAAAACGCATTCAAGAAGCCCATTCGGAAGATTCCGTCTCCTATTCTCAGAGATATGCGTTCAATCCAGACAGTGGCAAAGAAATCTTCGTCATTGATACTCCACCTCCATACCCATCTGGAACTTGGCATATCGGTGCTGTCGCTCAATATTCAATGATTGATGTTATTGCTCGTTCACAACGACTGCTTGGCAAGGAAGTCTACTTTCCATGGGGTGTTGATCGAAACGGCATCAATATCGAATTCACTGTCGAGAAGAATACAAAACGGAAGATGAAAACCTATGACCGTGCAGAATTTTTGAAACTATGTGAAGAAACCATCGAGACATTTACGCAGGCTATGCGAAAAACTGCCCGTAGAGTTGGGCTTTCGTGTGACTATGACCGAGAATACCTTACGGATTCTCCTGCTTACCGAACAGTCACCCAATCTATTTTCATTGAACTTTTCAAAAAGGGTGCAATCATCGAAGATTTGCGACCAAATATCTACGACCCTGTCGAAGGGACAACCATTGCTGATGCAGAAGTTGAACGTCAATCAAGAAGAACTCGCCTCGTTGATGTCCAGTGGACTTGTGATGATGGTACTGAAATTGTCATCTCCACAACTCGTCCAGAATTGATTTGTGCTTGCGGCGTAGTTGTTGTCCATCCTGATGATGAGAGGTACACTCACCTCATCGGTAAAACGATTCAACTCCCACTCCCAGTTGAAGGACGAACCACTTCTGTTGAAATCAGAACTCATGCATCGGTAAAATCTGATTTCGGTTCCGGTGTCTTGATGGTGTGTTCATTTGGAGACCAAAATGACGTAGCAGTCTTCCGTGAACTTGGACTCACCCCGTTCCAAGCCATCAACTTAGAAGGTAAACTGACCGACTTAGCAGGGCCATTTGCTGGCATGAAGGTCGTTGAAGCACGTAATGCAGCCATTGAATATCTCGAAGAACAAGGAAAGTTAGTTCGTGTTGTGGAACGAGAACAAGAGATTCCTGTTTCGGAACGTGGAAAGAATCCAGTTGAAATTATTTTGCTCAAAGAATGGTATGTAAAACAAACACATGCACAAGACCGAATGAGAGAGCACATTGAGGAAATTGAATTCCATCCACCTCGAAACAAACAATTCCTCCTCGATTGGATGGATAATATTAGCATCGATTGGCCAATCTCTCGTCGTCGATGGTACCACACCGAAATTCCAATTTGGTACAGTGGTGATGGAAGTAAAATTATCGTACCACCGACCGGAACATATGTTCAACCATGGTGCCAAGCGCCGCCAGCAGGCAGTCAAGTCTTGTCAAGAGATACACGCGAGGAACTGGGTTCCTTTGAATCGATGAAATGTGAACTCGGAGAAATCGTTGGTGAAGAAAAAGTATTCGACACCTGGATGGATTCATCCAACTCAAATCTGTTCGTAAGCGGTTATCTCAATCAGCCAGAAGTTTTTGAAAAGGCATTCCCAACTGCACTCCGACCTCAAGGCAAGGAGATTGTTCGAACATGGCTTTACTATACGCTTCTCAAATCGAACCTTTTGCTGGACAAACCTGGATTCAAACATGTTTGGATCGATGGATTAGGAATGGACCCTTGGGGCCGTAAAATGAGCAAATCTCTCGGTAATGGAATCGATGCAGACTCTGTTCTTGAATGTGGAGCAGGTGGACGAACAGGTTCATGGAAAGTGAAGGGCCCTGAAAAGACGGTCAGCCTACGTGCAAACAAAATCGGAAGTGAATGTTTCCGACTTTGGAAAGCATGCGATGCTCAAGTGGGTGATGATTTCCATATCAACCCAGAAGAAATTGAAAAGAAATACTTTGGAGTTTTGACGAAATTGTTCAATGTTGCTCGTTTCGCATCACAATTTGAAATTCCTGAAGACCTTGAAACCGCTCCGGAGGATTTGGCCATTGAAGACAAATGGATTTTGGCTGAATTCAATACGATACTGGATACGGTCAAAACTGCTCGGTAGGACACCAGTTCCAAAGGTTTTGAGAGCCTGGGTTGCTGTGTAAATGTCGAGGTTCT
>JAPKCL010000044.1 GCA_028822955.1 Candidatus Poseidoniaceae archaeon | reverse complement strand
GCTGAAGAGAGAAAAGTGATTCAGGATCAATTCCGAAATGAATTCGCACAACTTTCCGAATCTTCAGACTTGAATTACGGAGTGGCTTCTCTTGACCTCATTTCATTTGATATCGACCAAGGTACTTTTGATAATCTGGCTTTACTGGTTGTTCTCGCTTTGTTGGTGGTCATCATACTTCTTGCCATTGCCTTCAGATCGATTAACGATGTTGCCTTCCCACTTATTGGTCTCTCTTTTGCTTTGATTTGGACATACGGTATTTTGAATCTCCTTGGGATTCGGTTTACTGCTCTTGAGGTTGCAGTTGCACCATTGGTACTTGGACTGGGTATTGACTATGCAATCCATTTGCAACGAGCATTCTCTGCGATTCGTAAAGAACAGGAAGACCCCGCTGAAGCGTGGTTACGTGCCTGTGCTCGACTTTCAATTCCCCTCTCTTTGGCAGTTGTAACTACCGTAGCAGCCTTCTTAGCGAACGTCATCTCACCTCTGCCGCCGTTAGCAACATTTGGATATGCACTTGCATTTGGTGTTCTCTGCGCTTTTGTCTCATCGACTGTTGTGGTTGGCGCTCTGCATGTTGTCCGCAAAAAGGCCTCGAATGTACATAAGAGTCAGGCTATTACCATGCCTCGTCTTGTTGGAGGTATAGTGGCGGTTCAACAAAAGCAGCAAGTCACAGTAATACTGGTGACTATTCTCATTTCCGGCATCTCGATTTTTGGTGCAGCGTCGCTTGAAACCGATTTTGACCTTGCAGACTTTGTTGACCCCGACATGGAAATTATGCAAGTTCGAGAGGACATGGCAACAAGTTACGATAGTGCAGGTTGGAAATTGATTTACATTCTGTTTGAACCACTTGATACATCTTCAAGTATTCCCGGTGACGGATTGATGCTCGATGAACTGAGAGGTTTACACAAGGACCTTGAAGCGAACCATGACGTTGTAGGGACTGATAATTCACCCCCTTCGCCTTCATATGAAGGTCCATATGTCGTTTTGCGAGATGCGATTCTAAGAGACCCTTCCTTCGGTGACATGAATAATCTTGAAGTCTATGCAGGTGATGTCTATGTCAAGAACATCTCCATCGAACTGAATTTGGCTTCGGCATTTACCGAACTTTCAACGAACCAAACTGTTGCAGATGCATTGACTGGTGAAACTTGGGCGCAACGGATTGAACAAACGGTGCACTTAACCGATGGTGAAATCACTAATTTCAGAACTGAAGTCCGTGTTGAGGCATCGACTTCAGCAGAGTCTCAACTTGTCATCAGCAAAATTGAAGAACAACTCGGTAGTTCTTCTGAACAAGGTACGCTACGGTACAATCTCGAAAATCATGCGCAATTGTATGTGACTGGTGATCTTGTAATTTTACAAACCGTACTCGATGGTTTGAACACCTCTCAAATCAAATCAACCGTCATCTCACTCTTGGTTTCAATGGTTGTCCTGTTGGTTTTAACTCGGCGTGTTGTTCCAGCAATAGCAGTTCTCTTACCAGTCGCATTAGCGTCACTTTGGGTTGCAGGTTCAATGTTTGTACTCGGTTTGAAATGGAACGTCTTGACCGTGATGGTGACTGCGCTAACCATTGGTATCGGTATTGATTATTCGATTCACATGTGGCGCCGCATTGAAGTTGAACTTGCTCGTAGAGATTCACATTGGGAGGCTTTGCGTGCAGCCCTTTCAACAACAGGTGTCGCTCTGATTATGAGTGCACTTACCACTGCTTTCGGTTTCTTGGTTCTGATGTTTTCACCTATGCCAGTCATCCAAGACTTCGGATTGATTACTGCCGTTACCGTCTTCTTTTCGTTATTACTCGCTTTACTGCTCTTACCGGTACTGATCGAACTTTCTGCTCGTAACAGTGAAGAAGTTCTTGAGAAAGACGACGGAACGGTCATCGAGGGATAATTACCGAGTTGCTAATGCGTCAGTGATTTCCTTCATTGAAAGGTTCTGTTCTCTGGCTACTAATGCTAGGCACATCCAAGTACTGACATATCCCAATGCTTGCTGCTTTCGTTTTGCTCTGCGTTCAACCTCATCAAGTGATATTTCTGATGATTTTGAGATAAACTTGGCCAACCTTTGCGTGAGTTTTGCTCGAGGGTCCTTTGAGTCAGAAGCATGTAGCGATGCATGATTCGAAACTGGTGTCGTTGCCTTTGGAGTAGGTTTTGAATCATCAGTTGTACTTGGAAGTGATTGGTTCTGTTCTGGGTGAACTGGGTGAAGCAGTCGTGATGGACGAGGGAACCAGCCAAGGGGTGATTGAACACCGGTAAGTGAAACGGTAGGTGTGAGCGAGTCTTCCTGTCCAGTCAACCAGCCTTTGCCGATTAAGGCTTGAACCACTTTCTCTGCTTCATCCGGTGCAACCCATTCCATGTCAAAAGAAATTATCCGCTCAATATCTAATGCTCCAAGCGTTTCACCGTCTCGGAAGCAGATGGCAAGAACGCGCCGAATATCTTCGATATCCTCACTCGCCATAGAATGAACATTCAGTCCTTCTTGAAGAAGTTAGGCATTGACCTTATTCCATCCGAGTGAAGGATTGGTCGGGGTTTTGTTTCCATGTTCCAACGTCTGTTCCAGAGTAGAAGGTTTGACTTCCCTCATATTGGTAATCTCCCCCTCCTGGAAGTTGGGTGTAGTCGGAAACTAAACTACCAACTTCGGGTCCAGTCGTAGCTACGATAATCACAGATGGTGGTTCTTCCACGAGTACTTTCGGTGGTGGACCATTGAGATGAGTAGGTGGCTTCTTTGTTCCATCGGTACGTGGAGGAGGGCCCGTGAGTGGCTTTGAGGGTGGCGAATCTACGGAGAGGGTTTCACCTTGGGTTCTTTTACGCAGTGAGATTACGATGATTCCAATCAAGACCAGGATTCCTCCACCTGCAGAGATCACAACCAGAGTTCCTGACATAGCATCACTTTCTTGGGAATAGTTTTGTGACCACATATTATTCATTTCATCCAATTCCCAAATGCCTTGTTCAGCATCGACTTCAATGACAAGTGTCCAGTCGCCATTTGGTACGGTGATTGCAGCACGAATATTGACTGCGGTATTTCCTTCAATCGCTGGTATTAATTCACGGCCAACAATGGTTGAAACATCATTTTGAACGATACTGATTGTAACATTGAATGGAACATCAATTTGTTCTCCTAAACTTACAATTTGCATTTCCATGCGTAATTTTGAACCTTGGGCCGTGTCGCCTTCAAAATCAACTGAGCGGATTTCTAAATCTGGACCAATGTCATTTAGCGACGATATGAGCCAAGGGTTGTTGGCAGAATTTCCATTCGTCGCAGTAAGTTCCCAGCCTGCATCATCACTTCCACTTGCCCAGCATGCGATGTTTGATTGAGTCGAGAGTGTTGAAGGGTTTCCTTGCTCTGCGAAATTATAGATGAAACTAAACATCGTTTTTCCATCAAAGACGGTTGATGACTCGCGGCTAAGCGTAAGAATCGGCCATTCGAAGTTCAACGATTGAATTTGACAATTGAGTGTAAGGTTTTCCGTCCACGAATTTGCCTCAGCAATATTGACGCCGATTTCGACGTTATCTAAATGGTATCGTGAAATTCCACTTGTCAAGGTTGAAGGGAGCAGAACAGGTGCATTCGCATCGAGTTTCATATTCGGTAATTCAGTCGAGAATAGATTTTCAGAATCATAAGGGTCCCAGATTTCCAATACGGTTTGGTGCCAAAGACCAGAGCCGGTTGGGGTTTGTATTTGGGCTGAGAGTTGACCATCGATTACTTCTGCAGTAAAACTACTCGAAAAGAAATCATTCTGAATTTTCCCTCTCCAGAATACCGAGACATACCCGTTATACGATGTGTTACTGACAAGATGTGTTATGGTTGCATTCAATTGCACATATTCCCCGGAAATCATATTCCAACCCGTTGTAAGTTCACCTTTGACTGAACCATCGTTGTCTCGAAGCGGTTCGACGAGAATGGACATCTCTCGTTGTAAGACCCATTGCCCTTCTAAAGCGTGTATACTGGTGCCATCGTAATCATCGATTTGTACTTCAAGATGACCGATATCAATGTTTGAGTTGACAAAAGTCCAATCGACTCTACCAATGAAATGTATAATTAAACTCTCATTTTCCGTTGTTGCAAAGCATGAACTCTCAACTTGAATTCGAGCATCCATCTCTTCACATGTGTTCAAGTTGGTATTGTATCGCATTCCAAGTGTTTCATCGTTGCCAAGTTCAATTCGAATGCGGGCGATATCGGAGAGGGTATTGCTGTCTGTTACCACAACCTTCCAACCGACTTGGCCGGTTGGTTCGAGAAGTTGAGCTCCATTTTCAGATGTTTCAAACAAAGGTTCGATCAAAGTGACATTGGCCTTTTCGGGGGTTCGGCTCATCCAAGAGAGTAAACCATTGGTTGGATAGAGTTCTGCATTTCGAATACCTTTACCCGCTAAGTTGGTGCCTTCAAGTGAGACATAGACCATTTGGTGGTCTGCATTAGCGGTGTCATTGACCGTCAAATTAAGCAGCCAAGAATCGCCTGTTTGAGTGAATGTGAGAGGTGATTGCATTGCTTCATCAGCAGAATATTGCCCGTTTGAGTCACTATCGTGGAGCGCTTCAATCCAAACATAGGCTTGCACTGTAGCGTCGTTGAATCCTCCAACATCATAGAATTCAAATTCAACATTCCGAGCGGCGTTTTCATTGAGGTAAGCACCAGTGCTTGGAGAGGTTAAGGTTTGAAGAGGAGCGTCAACATTGAGAATAAATTCCTTCGAGGAGGGATTCACATTAAGGACGAAATCGTCTTGAGTTCGTGCTTCAAGCCATATTCGAGCATCACCCGAACTGGAGTTTGGAAGGGTATGTGTCGTTACCGTTTCTTGACCGGTTTGCAGTGTAAACCATTCACTGGTAGAATTGAACCATCCGAAGTTTGAGTTTTCTACATCAACGTGTAACCGCCCTTCGATTAGACCATACAGCAGTCTGGTCGCAGTGGAATTGAAACTATGGTCGATGGTAACATCGAATTGAGCCCCATTGGGAAAGACTTCTCCAGTTGAAACTTCGGGCCCCCCTGAACTCGAAAACGAGGATGAATAGTCGATGACATGTACGTCGAGTATATTTTCGATGTTGAGGGTGTTGGGGCTTCTGTATGTGGTTTCATGAAGGCCATGGGTTTGAACCTCAAGTACGAGATAATCACTTGGCAGTCCTTCTTCGACGGCAATACTCCATTGAATTTCATCTCCTTCCGGTAATGTTGAAAGTTCAACAACATCGATGTCACTCTGTTTCAGTATGCCGTCCGAATCGTTGATGGCAAATGTCTGTGTCTCAGCATTCCAGGTGATTTCTGCGGGATGGCTGTTGGGTACCATGAATCCGTCACTGTTGGTTGAATGCAACAGGAGAGAATACGTCGAGTTCGCAGCATAAGATGAATGGAACGTTGTCAAATATATTGGCGCTGCATTTGGATGCAGAGATACTGGGTGTTGTCCAAGAAGCGTTGACTCTTCGGAATATATTTTGACATTGTCCAAGTTTGGTATTTTCCAATTATTGATTTCATCAGTACTGAACTTGACTCGGTATTGGAAGAATGAATTTTCTTGACCGACTAACATCAATGAATGGTTTCCAATTTGGAAGTATTCAGAATTACTCCCGGGACCCATTGGGAGCCAATTGGTCGTGCTGAGTAGGTTCGAATCTTCACCGATTTTGTATTGCAGTTCGAGCGTAGTATTGGTAGGTGCCATCCCCGATAAGTGCAACCATACGGGAGATGATGTACCCGAGACCGTTTTTCGAAGGTCTAAGATGTCTGATGTGACCCATCCATCATAGAAAGATGGGTTCGTGAAATATGCAGAAAGGCTGTGGTAGTTATTGCCCCATGACGAGAAGCGATAGCCCGATGAATCTCCTGTTGCATATACAATTGTACCATTGGTACCTGTGATGGTATGGTCGAACATGTTCACCGGGAGTTGTGAATGAACGCTCATGGCTCCAGTGAGTGGGTTGTAGCCATGGACATCTCGTGACAATGAATTGAACCCAGTACCAATTATTCCTCCAGAAATGATAATCTCGTCATTATGAATTGTAGATCCATAGGCAGCAATTTCAAACGGCAGTACGGAATGATTCATCCAAGTATCTGTCAAAACATCGTACACTTCGGTATGATTGGTTGGGGCGGTAACGGTTTGATTGAGTGATGGTTTGAAATAAGTCGCAATTCCGCCCATAGCATACAGTTTTCCATGATATTCGACAAGCGAAAAAGAATGCCGAGCAAGACTCATGTTTGCCATCTGGTCCCAAGTATCAGTATTGGTATTGTAGCGCATGAGTTGGTTGGATGTATCTGACCTGTCTTTACGGCTCACACCTCCAGCAGCATATATGAAATCTCCAAGATTATCGACTCCAGCCAGGCCAACGGCATTCCCACTGGGCATTGATGTGCCTTCACTCCAAGTTTCATTGACGGGGTTGAATATTTGTACAATTCCTTCGGAACGAATTTCAGGTGTGTCAAACGGATGGTAATCACCAACCGTGTAGACATTCCCACCGACCGTTGTGCATCCAAAATACAGTTGAGTCAAGCTCATGCTTGTTTGCCCCTCATTCCAGGTCGAGTTTGTGATATCATAGATTTCAACACCATCTGTTGCGGTTTCATCACCATTTTGGGTTGGGTTAAGATCAATGATGCCCCCCATCATTAAGATTTCATTTGAAGATTGGAGATGTACAGCGCAAGCACCAGTTCTGTCATACATAGGTCCTGAATTTGAGATGGCCTGCCAAGTGATCAACGGTCGGTCTAACAGTACTTCACCTGTTGCCTGTTCAACAGAAATGTTGCTTTGAGTGAATCCATCAGATTCATTAAAATCACTGTCCATATGAAGACTTGGAGATACTCCAAGTTCAACAAGTGTGGAATGTGCGTCTTGGGACGGAAATACAGTTTGTAAGGGTGTGAGTAGCATGATGGTCATCATCATAATCGCAGTGAACCTTCCGCGAAACCCACTGCTGTCCATAGGTGTTGCTGATGCCGTCGCTTCAATACTTTTACCCTTTGACGATTGATTACTCGTACAAGACTTCAATAACGGTGGAAAGTAATCCATAATGAATCAAGCATAGATTCATTCGCATTGGGGGTATGCGCCCTACGGAGGAGATTACATTGTCACGTGAATACATCGCTCGAGACCCGCGAACTGGCCTCCCAATTGCTGTTGCCAAAAAGCGAAAATCAGTG
This sequence comes from Candidatus Poseidoniaceae archaeon, assembly GCA_028822955.1. Classification (GTDB taxonomy): domain Archaea; phylum Thermoplasmatota; class Poseidoniia; order Poseidoniales; family Poseidoniaceae; genus MGIIa-L1. The sequence goes on along the minus strand of JAPKCL010000044.1, from coordinate 6,602 downwards.
AAGAAAGCGAAAGTAGAAACAGGGCCATGGGTGGCACTTTCGGATGATGATGTCTTCTCATTGCTCAAGGGTCAAATCGATTCGGCTTCGGTTCGATGGAAAGACAAAACCATTACTCTCGGCCTCAATTATGCAATTCGGGCCTTAGGTCGGTTTCATGGTGCTCGGATACATCAAGCGCATTCTTTTCTTCTTGCGAGTTTTGAATCGGATTCACCAGAAATTCGTATTGCTTCGCTGGAAGTTCTTCCAGAAGTCGCAGTTCTCAAATCCGATGAACTATTTGATTGGCTTTCCGTCATGCTCGATGACCAAGATGTAAATGTCCGTAAAGCAGCAAGCCGATGCTTAACATTGACTTCACCCATATTCCCATCAGGAGTTTCTTCAATTTTATCCAATGAACTTCGATCTCCAGTAGTGTATCGAATGGATGCTGCTTGGGCCGGATTGTCAGGATTGTGTGATACATGGCCTGAAGTTGTCGTCGACCATGTCGACTCGTTATTACTCGAAGAAGATATGCAACTGCGAAAGAAAGCAACTGCCTTACTCAAGAAGATTGTCAATAAAGGCGATTCGGCTGTATGGGACCTTATCTCGTGGTCTTTGAACGATGCCGATGTCGAAGTTCGTCGTGTAGCAGCTAAGAACCTTCCAGCCCTTGCTCGTAAAGAATCAAGAATGGCTACCTTATTTGCAGAACGTGCACTTGTTGATTCGGACCCCGATGTCCGAATGAGTGCGATCAAAGCAATCCAAGTTTTGGACACAGACAATGGTCGAGCCAGAGATCTTGTCGTTCGTGGAACGACTTCGAAAGACCTCAAAGTTCGCTCGGCATGCGTTGAACTTCTTCCTCGGCTCTTTGGAGACGAAGTACTTCGGGCAATGGCGGAAGAATTACTCAGTACTGAAAAGGATGAGAAGATTATCGCTTCACTCAAAGAAATGGTCTTTGATGCATCATTGGAGGGGACCGAAGCACAAAAGAATGCTCAACTTGCCCCTGCTGCACCCGTTCCTGCTTTGGACCGAGAGATTGCAGAATCTCAAGGCCACCGTGTTGGTTTAGAACCTGTTCGACCCACAGGAACTCCTGCGGGCTCAAAAGAAAGTACTGGTGCGCCAGATAAGATTTCATTGAAGGGCCCAGACGCACCGACAACTGAATCAACGACTGCACCTGCAGCCGCACCGGTTTATCGTGCGGTGAGTCAGGATGAAATGATGGGCTATGACGATGATTTTGAAGATGAAGACGCAGATGATGACGCCGATTATTTCTGAAATCACACCTCTTCTTTGATTCATTTTGTCAAGACCCATGTCGGTATGGTTAAGAAGGGAGCGTCAGTGGACCGATTGCTTAGAGGTGACTATGATGGTTGAAGCATTCAATGATAAGGCTGAGCAGTTCGAACGCTTGTGGGATGGAATCACCCCGAAAGGCATTAACAGAAACAAATCCCTAAAGTTCCGTCAATACATTTTGGAACACGTTCGTCAGACTCGTCGACCTCTTACCCGTGACAATGCTCGAAAGTACTGGATGGGTATCCTTCAAGCAGAAATCGCAGAGCGCGATAACTACTGATTCCACTCGATTGGGTTACCACCGTCTCGGTGACCTATTCGAAATACCGAGACGGAGATGATAACATGTTTACCACTACTCGCTTCGACTCTTGGGACCTTCCTCAAAATTTACTTGACAGCCTTGAAAAGATTGGCTGGGAATGTGCAACTCAAGTTCAAAAAGATACCATTCCACTCGCTCGCTCCGGTAAAGACGTAATCGGACAAGCCCGTACTGGCTCTGGTAAAACAGCTGCATTTGGTTTGCCAATTCTTGAACGTTGTCAACCAACAGGTGAACTCCAAGCATTGATTCTCACACCAACACGCGAACTTGCGAACCAAGTTGCGGAAGAATTCCAAACCCTACAGGGTGAAAGTGGACTTTTGATTCAAACTGTCTATGGTGGGACTGACTTAGAAAAGCAAGCAAAATCTCTCAGCAATGGTGTTGACATTATTGTCGGAACACCTGGCCGTGTAATGGACATGACCGAACGTGGTCACATCAATCTTGAACTACCAACTTTATTCTGTCTGGATGAAGCAGATCGCATGCTTGACATGGGTTTCTTCCCGGACATCATGTGGGTGACTGAACGAATGAAGAACCGTGACCAGACGCTTCTCTTTTCTGCAACCTTCCCACAAGAGATTATTGACGCTGCTCATGAATTTATGAATGAGCCTGAATTTATTCTCACCAATACCGAAGAATTAGATATTCCACCTATTGATTTGTACAGCATCAATATAGGTCGCACAAACAAACTTTGGGCACTTGGCAGATTGATGTGCAGAATGAGTAGTGAGGACCAAACAATCATTTTCTGTAACACCAAGCGAATGGTTGACTTAGCGGTTCAAAGATTGAACAAGCACCGCTTTGTTGTCGAAGGATTGCATGGCGATTTGAATCAAAACCAACGTGAAAAGATTCTCAACCGTTTCAAAGAGGGTGAAGTCAAGACAATTGTTGCAACAGACGTTGCCGCAAGAGGAATTGACGTCGATGGAATTACTTTGGTTGTCAATTATGATTTGCCAGTTGATTTGGACTCATTCATTCACCGTGTTGGACGAACTGGTCGTATTGGACGTAAGGGTGAGGCTTGGAGTTTAGTTTCACGAGATGATGCTCCACAACTTTCGAAAATTATGGCAACCTATGGTTTGGACATCGTTGATTCTGAGGCTCCTGAACTTCCAGAAGGCATTGACCGTGACCCAGTGTCCCGCCAAGATGACTTTGGGGAAACTGCAGATGTCTTTGGATTTGTAACGCTTCAACTGGACATTGACCCTTCAGCCGCAGGCTCATCCCGCTCTGTTGCCTCTTGGTTCCAACGTGCTCTTCGCTGTGATGAAATGGCTCTTGGCGATGTCCACTTCGATGCAGAATCAACTTTTATCAGCATTCACACAAGCAAGGTTGGTCTCGCAATTAAGGCGCTCCAAAAGCACGACATGGCTGGCCAACGAGTCACCGGAACTGTGTTTGAGTGAGTCGAATTCGATTCAGTGAAGATTATTCTTCTTCAGTTTTTGGTTCATCATCAACATCTGATTTCCGTACCGGTGAATCACTGTTCTTTTTCCAAGAACCAGACTTTTTCTTATTATGATGTGAACGAGGTTCTTTTTCTTCGATTTCGATCTTAGGGGGTTGCTCTTCTTGTCGCTTTGGTTGGGGCCAATTGCCTTCTTCGTCAGGACGCTGAATCACAACAGAGGTCGCACCAACAACAACCAGACCAATGGCGGAGAGAGACCAAGCATATCCTATTGCATCATCCCATCGATTCTGCGCTTGGCCACAATCAGAGGATATGAGTTCAGAGAAATAACAGAAGTCTAGCGTTTCCTTTGCAGCCATTGCTTCCTCATTCGAAGTCACATTGTGTGCAGCGAACAGCAACAACATCACTGCACCTGCGAGGAAGTAATATTGCTTTGAAGACCATTGGGTTCGGAACTTAAATCTCCACTTTTCATCTCCTGCAGCATTGGATACACTTGCATCCAGTGTACGTGCAGGTCCTCCAACTCTCCAAAACCAAAAGACCCACATGGTCACAAGTACCAATAAGAATCCCCATTCATAGACGGCTGTATGAAAATTCCACATCCCTGAGAGACATTCTGGTTGGTTTGGATTCACTGTACAATCGTTCACAGCAATTGGGAAGAACATCACAAGGCGCATGATGTTGAGGACATAGATAATGCTGCACATGACGAGAATAGAACGGATTTTGATACGTTGTGGTACACCTTCCGTCATAGCAACCAAGGTCGATAAGAAAATCATTTCATGGACACCTGCACATTCATCCGACACATACAAGCCGACAGTGTCGTAACTTCCAGGGAAATCTCGATGGAGGAAATCAATTCTTGTCATCCATCCATTATGCGTGGATAATGTCGAGGCAACATATTCACCATCACTGTACAATAAATTGGTAATGGCATTCCATAACCATGCTTCAGTCACTTGTAACGGTGCTAAAGTATCAGAGGGTTGAGTCAAAAACCAATAAAAAGCTTCTACACAGAGTAACGCCAATGGAATGCGTGCATATCGGAGTCCAAGTTGAGCAACTTCAGACCAATCCAAATCCTCTTTGTTAGAGGTGGACTTAGCATTCGTGCTCATGGCTTTGCGTAGGTGTTCCTCCTCATCAAGTTGCGGTTTATCTTTCCTCAATGATGATTCTCAATCAAAACCACATCCGTCATTTTCGGAGGCCTTGAAAAGGATGAAGACCAGCGCATGACATGGTCGAGGTTGTTTCCCTTGGAAACGGGTCAATGGTTTCGCCAACTCACCGTCTTGATGTCATCGGATTCTTTTGCCCAGTGCCTGTCGCTGAAGCAAAAAAAGCGCTTTCGAATATGGATGTCGGCCAAATCCTCGAACTTCTTGCAGATGACCCGGAAACAGTGCATGACATGCCCTTACTGACGGCTCGTGGAAAGAATAACATCTTGTCTATCGAAGAAAGTGCAGGAGAACTCCGCTTTTTAATAGAGGTGATTGAATGACCGAAACACCTCCAACAGTCGAATTAGTTGAAAACGGTTCAGTTCCAAGTGTAGCAAAACTTCCAACCATTCATGGTAACTTCCAAATCCGTATCTTCCATGAAGCCTCGACTGGCTTTGACCATGTAGCACTTACACTTGGTGACATGAACGGTCCGAACCCAGTGGTTATACGAGTTCATTCGGAATGTCTCACTGGAGATGTCTTGGGAAGTCTTCGATGCGACTGCGGTCCGCAACTTGATTCAGCTTTGAAAGCAATTGTTGAACGCGGCTGGGGTTGCTTACTCTATTTGCGTCAAGAAGGCAGAGGCATTGGGCTTCATGCCAAGATACAAGCGTACCACCTTCAAGATCAAGGTGCAGATACGCTCGATGCGAATTTGATGCTCGGCCTACCTGCTGACGGTAGAGACTACAGTATTGCTGCAAGTATGCTTACTGCCCTGAACATCACTCATGTTAGTTTACTTTCGAATAACCCAAATAAACGTGAACAACTCGAAAAGCACGGCATTAACGTCGTTGATACAATACCACTTGTTGTTGGTGTTGGAGAACAAAACCGATTCTATTTGGAGACGAAAGTTGAACGAATGGGTCATGAAATTGACCAAGATCAACTGGATGGAAACTAAAGGGGCCGTGACCGAGAATCGAACTCGGGCTGGCAGAACCACAATCTGCCGTGCTAACCCCTACACCATCACAGCCATGAGAGGTAAGTCGCGGTCATTGGCGTGGTATTTCAATAATCCGTAGAGCGTATCATACTTTCAAACCATGAAACGACGGAACAAGCCACCCTCTTATTCAAGTGTATTCGCTGGCCTCGTCAATATATGCGTACAACGAAGTCGAGTCATTCCGTCGTCATTTTTCTGTTGTTTTTGTTACTCTTGGCGCCGTATAGTACTGTTTCAGCCCGTTCAGTTCACCAAACAAACACAGTCGAAATATTCCCCGAAGGCGACTTTTCACAACCTTCAAATTGGACGCTTGGGGCCTTCACCTCCTTTTCTGAAGACCCTGCAACCTATACCGACGCTATGGTGGCCGACCAACGTCTGACCATGGTTCATCACCGCCCATTGAATCAAGACAGCATGACTTTTTGGGCCCAATCCTCACCAACCGATTCGAATAACTCAATCGGCACTCCTGATGGAGCAACTTCATGGTCAACTGGGCCTGAGATACAATTGTCTTCATTCAATGCTTTCGGTTCCACCGACTATGAGGTTCTTGGGGTTGCTGTTGTCGTTGCTTTTTCAGTCCCAGACCAGTTATACCAAGATTCAGTTCGAATCTCACTTAATTACGACGGCCAATATGAATCTTTAACCACATTCTCTCACACACAAACTGGTTTGGATTATCTTACGAACACATGGTCCTACAATGTCTCTGATCTCACTTCTTGGGATTGGAACATTATTCAAAACTCAGTGATTACATTGGATTACGTGTCTGTTGGTTCAACAGATGATTCTCAACTCAATGTTGATGCTGTTGGCATAGAAGTGATTATGCAAACACCATGGTATGGTGGAGAATATGGTTCAGCACAGGCTCAATTCACTGGTCATGCAATGCCAGTTATTGGACTTGATTTGATGTCCGGGACATCCGATAACATGGCGTTGGCAGAATGCGGTCTACAATCGAGTGTTTCAGGTTCATCAGGTATCTGGACCAGTGAAATTATTGAGACGCCTCCAAACCAACGTATTGGAAGAGTACACTACACTTTGGAAAATGAATCTCTCGATGATGTCGAACTGGAATATTCTTTTTCAGATGACGGAGTATCTTTTTCCGATTTTGCACCGATGGATGAACACCTGCTTCTACCCGACCACTCTTTTACCCAACTTCGAATTTCCACTATCGATGCATGTATCGCTACATTCACGGTTGATGTCAACGACCCAACACTCTCCTTACAAGGTCGAATCTTTGGTGATGTTGACGGT
>JAPKCL010000043.1 GCA_028822955.1 Candidatus Poseidoniaceae archaeon | reverse complement strand
GGTATGGAATCTGGTCGAATCTGTTGAATAATCGAACATCCTTAAGATGTCTCGGAACAATGTTTGAGCATGACCTTCACTTCGTTCTACCAATCGCTTGACAATCAGTTCAGGTGTTGAACGAGCCAGATGATTTCTCTTCGGTGTTCTGTCAACCATCAATTCTAAGTTTGCATCAAGACCTGTTGCTTCAATTCCATCGACTCGCAAATCTGTTCGGCCAGTGGCTTTGATAATGGCAGGTGCTAAGTGGGTTACTAACATCATGGTCGTATCATCTTGGGCTTCAGCAGCGAGCAACATTCCCGCAATGATTCTGGCTCCTGCTCCCGGTTCTGTGATGGCTTCAAGTTCATCTGCCAGAATCAATTTAGGCGTAGGGTCGCTTACGACATTGGCTAATTCGACCAATGTTTGCTCCAATGCACCAGCACTCTGCGTACCGCCTGCTTTCGCCAAGATATGCAAAGCGTCGACTTGGCCAACACGAGCAGAATCTGCAGGTACCGGTAATCCCATATGGGCGAGAATACAGGTGTGGGCAAGTAATTCGAGAAGCGTTGTTTTGCCACCAGAATTAGCGCCGGTGAGAAGCGCCAGTGATTGTTGGTCCTCTTTGTCTCCAGCATATCCAAGACCGTAGGTAACAGGGTCGGGTTTACATCCCAAAAGCAGATGTCGGCCTTGTTCAATATAGATCCCATGTTCGACTAAATCGGGCATTACACATTGTCTATCGATTGCCCATTGTGCAATACAGACCCATTGATCAAAACCAATGAGGGAGCGAACGGCTTCTTCACATCCTTCACGGAGTGGACCTAACTTCTTTGCTAAAACAAGCATGTGTTCGATTTCACCCGTCTTTAGTTTTGTTTCCAGGGCATGGTCGATTTCATCAATTGTTTTTCGATTGATTTTAGCTGGCCATTGGGATGAAAATATATCGTAAGGGCATCGGACTCCAGTGCCTTCAAGCATTTGGACCATGGTCTGTTTTGCTTTTTCCATTGCTTCTGTGATGACGTCCTTTGTGGCTTCTTGCAATTTCCGCTGGAAGGCAGCTCCGTCAGAAAGTGCTTCGAGTAATTCAGCCCCACTGAGGTCCATTTTTGCATCATCCATCGCTTGTGCTACTTCCGTGTTGACTTGCTCTTCAAGAGATTTGGCTGTCTTCCAAAGTCTGTCTTTCACATCGGCCATGATGTCCAAATCTCCTTGGTCATCAATACTCATAAGAATTTCAGGCAGTTGTTCAAGGCCTACGACCAGTTCATACAATTCATTGATGAAAGGGTGCTTTTCGGTCGACTTCCTCTTCATCTGAACAATATCTGTGAGTACAGAAAGCGTGCGTATGTTATTTCGGAACCAATCGATGGTTCGTTCAGGGAGAATCAATTCGGTATTGTTTGCATTCGGAAGTACAACCCAACCATCAGGAGAATCCGCAGGGGCTCCTGAACCAATCCATGTCACCGATTTGAAAACCGTATAATCTTTCCAAGTTTCTCCTTCTCCTGGTTGCAATACTCTGCACCATTTTTTGAAGGTTTCAAGTGGCTCTTTGCAAACGACCACTCGCTCATATCGCTCGTTATTGAAACGAGTTTGTCGGAGGTTATGGAACAGTCCACTTAGGGTCTTCATGTTTTCAGAATTTTTTTGTGCATAGTTCATGGCATGACTCACTTTGAGTCTCCGTTCTGCTGGATTTTCAATGGGCATCAATAATTGCATTCGTTCTCGTGTTGCTGCACATGATGCAAAGGACACAATGTCTTGCAGTAAGGAGCGATGTAAGCGTTCAGCTTCTTTTGTCGCCAAGAACGAGCCGGATTGTCCCGCAACCAGCCGAGCAAGTGACAAGGCTCGCTTTGGAGAGACTCCGTCGATTTCAGCAATACGGGCAATATCTCCGGATTTTAACGAAGCAATTGCTTCATTCTCTCCTCCAAAGTGATCGGTTATTTTCTTAGCAAGTCGTTCGCCAACTCCGGGTAGTGTACTCAGAACCATACGCGCTATCGTTTGTCAAGGGCTTTTGAGGATATTGCTCAAACCCCCCTGTTAACGGGTTAAATTGAACAGATGCGGTTTCACGAATAGTTTGGTAATTCGAGTTCCACAGCAAACAATGGGTCAGGGTCGGTTGAATCGTGGTACGCTACGATAACTCCTCCATCGTTGAGAATGCCAAGTGACGCAAAGTCGAAACGAATGTCATTTCCAGCACCCGAAGTTGAATCCAAATCACCTTGGCCAATGTAGGTCAAAGTATCTGGCGACATGTCTTCTGAATATCCTCGCACGTGATAGACCATGTCGACGTCAGGGCCGTTCGTGCTTTGATATCGAATATTGAGCACGAAGAGGTCTAAATCACCGTTGGCTTGGAACTCCCATTCTTCGATGGAAGAAGAAACAGTGCCCATGTCGTACGTGTAATTTTGCCAGGTCATTGCTCCATCAGTGGACATGTAATGGGTAAATGTAGTTCCAGAATTCTCAACACAGTGCAGTGTTCCTGCAGAATCAAAGTGGCAGTATTCTGAAGGGAATTGAACTTCGAGTTCATTCCACGATAAGGTAGTGTCCATGTAAGCAGCATTACCATTTGTGTAGTAACTTGGGAAGATGAGTCCACCAGTTGGCATAGGGAAGGCTCTCATTTCTTTGTGTGGTTTGTTGACATCATAGTAGGAGGTGAGGCCTTCTTCGGTAAAATTCAGGTCCAGTTCGATGATTGGGTCATTGGAATCTCTGGCAGCGAATTGGAATGGATAATAATTCAATCCATCAACACTGATTTGGCCACCTGCATCTTGGGTTTGATGCCAAAAGTTAGAGACAACAATACTTGCCCAGTCACCACTTCCAATGGAAGATGAAATCGGCCCGACCACTTCAACTTGCCACGATCGGTCGTAGAATGGTTCAGTCAATCGATTGTAACACCATTTCCATTCGTCTTCTGATTCATCATACAAGATTGCATAGAATTTGTCAATTTTTCCATCGGCCCCAATGTATGGAAACCATGACATGGAAATGATATCTCCATTTGTGGCTTGGACAATACTGCCTTCGCCAAGACCTTCTTGTCCAGAATTGGTTGGAATAGCAGTCACACATTGGCCCAGAGCAGGAAGAAATCCTGGGATATAGGTATCCCAAGCATGGCCCCTGTCCTCGCTAAAGACGGGATATTCTCCACCGATGTTGAGGATGTGTCCTTCGATGGTGGTGGCGAGATAATGTTCACAACAGTTTCCGCCTTTACTTGCATCAAAAACCGCCCAACTGGTATTGGTTGATTGATTGGTTCGCAAATCAACGGTAACAAACATTCGGGCATCTTCGTGTTGAATTGTGTCGACCATTTCGTATGATTCCCAAAGAGAACTCACTTCTTCTTCATCGATGAGGTCTTCTCCACCGCCAAAGCAACCTGCCAATACGGTGGAGGCTACCAACAGTATGGACAGTGCGATGCGTTGCATGATTCTGCGTAGCGCCCCATCTCTTTGAAGGCGTCGCTGGAGTCAGATGCCTAAGTTTGGGCTTATTTGACCGTAAACCAGACAGAAGTGCCGTCGACTTCAAAGGTTTCAGCATCGGTCGAAGGTGATTCAGAATCCAAATGGAACACAGTTGCAGCAGCACGAGTTTCGGAGACAATCCAGTCGCGGTCTTGTTCAAACATTTCCGGAGCATTCTTGGTCCAAATTTCCAAATCAATGGTTGCTTCAATGGCAAGGTTGAGGTCCTTACGCATGGCTTGAATCCGTCGGGTAATGTCCCGGGCTAATCCTTTGGAAAGTAGTGCAGGTGTGTCGTTCATGTCAAGAACGAGGCTGATCTGTTGTGCCTCATCTCCTTGGCCAACAGTGACTGTTGAAGCAGCAAAGCCTTCACGCTCAACACGTCGAACTTCTACATCGCTTTCCTCAATTTTAACTCCAAGCACTTCACATGTTCCAGCCTGAATTGAAGCCAACATTGCCGAAGGGTCGGCAGCATTCTTGATTTCATTTGCAACAGCATTGACTTCACTGCGTGCTTTGGGAGCAAGTGCTCGGAAGTTAGGAGCGAGTTCGATTTGTTGGAATCGGTCAAGGTCAGTTTCAACAGCAATTGTTTCAACATTTAATTCCTCAGCAAGAATGTCGTGGAATTCTTCCATGTCGGTCCCGGATACAATCCATCCTTGAGAACAAGGCAAGCGTTGTCTTCGTCCAGCCTCGACTCGGATACGCCGTCCAACTTCAGCAAGTTCTCGAACCAAGGCCATGGTCGATTCAAGAGTTATGTCCTGAGGTGGGAGGTTGGCAGTTTCAGCAGCAGCATCTTCATCCCAATGGTCAGCAGTTGCTCCTTCAAGTGAACCTGGAACGCCAAGTGGCCAAGCAGCTTGGTGAACCGTTTCGCCGGTAAGATTTCGGTAAATCGTATCGACCATGAAAGGGCTCACTGGTGCAATTAGACGGCAAAGGGTGGTCAAGATTTCATGCAGTGTGTGTTGACATGCAACTTTGTCCGTTGTTTCAGCGTCATCCCAAAGTCGACGTCGGCTTCGGCGAACGTACCAGTTGGAGACATCGTTGACGATGAAATCTTCAAGGTCACGGCAAGCCTTGTGGAAATTCCAGCTTTTGAAATCGGCGTGGTAATTTCGGGCGGTTGTGGCAAGTCGAGACAGTATCCATCGGTCAAGCGATGGGCGAGAAGCGATTTCCGAGGTAGATTGTTCAGGGTCAAATCCATCGATTGCAGCATAATCTGCATGGAATTTGTAAATATTCCAAAGAGTCAAGAACATCTTTGCATATGTTTCACGAACGCCATTGGAATCGAATTTGAGTGGGTTCCATGGTGCACCTGCAGTGACCATATACCAGCGTGTTGCATCTGCTCCTTCTCGATTAAAGTGGTCCCACGGGTCGACAATGTTTCCTTTTGACTTTGACATTTTCTTTCCTTCAGCATCTAAAATGAGTCCAAGACTCAAACAACGCTTGTAAGCGGGTTTGTCAAAGACAGCAGTTGAAACGGCAAGAAGGGTGTAGAACCATCCTCGTGTTTGGTCAACACCTTCGCAGATATAGTCGACTGGGAATGAGGCATCGAAGGTTTCGTTTCCTTCAAATGGATAATGCCATTGAGCGAAAGGAGCACAACCAGAGTCAAACCAACAATCCATGACAAAGGGTTCTCGTTGCATTGGTTTGCCGCCATCGGAAAGGAGTGTGTAGTCATCAACAACAGGCCGGTGAAGGTCGACATCATCAGGGCATTCAGGGTTTTTAATTCCAGCAGCAACAGCCTTAGCCACTTCTGCTTGAAGTTCAGCAATCGAGCCGATACACTTCATGTTGCCTTCATCGTCTCGCCATACCGGAAGAGGAGTTCCCCAATACCGTTCTCGGGAGATTGCCCAATCTTTGACATTGCGCAACCATTCACCAAATCTGCCTTCTCCGACCCAATCCGGTGCCCATTCGACTTCACTGTTGAATTCGAGTAGACGTTCTTTGACTTCAGTCATTCGAACAAACCATGAATCCATGGCATAGTAGAGCAGTGGATGGTCGGTTCTCCAACAGTGTGGATAGTCGTGCAAATACGCTTTCTCTCGGTAAAGTAAACCACTTTCAGGTCCTTTGCCGTTACTTCCGCCAGAGGCTGAAAGAAGTTCAATGATCGTTTGGTCACAGTCTTTGACATACTGTCCATCGAGTTGTGGGTGCGTACCGGTGAGGAAAGCACCGTCCATTCCGACTGTGTGGTGTGCTGGGAGTCCAGCAGCCATACCGAGGTTGTAATCGTCTTCACCATACATGACGGCAGTGTGGACAACACCAGTTCCATCGGTTGTCGTGACCCAATCTGCTTCCAAGACGGTCCAGGCAGTTGCTGAATCTCCACGAGGTACAGCATCTGGGAACAGCGGTTCATACGCTTTTCCAACCAAGGAGCTGCCGGGGAATTCTTCGAGAATCTCGACGTTGTGACGCATGACTTCTTTCATCAGTTCTTTTGCCAAAATGACTTCTTCTCCAACAGAAGCACCACCGGCTCCAATCCAATTCTCTGCTTGTTCAGTTACCCGTGCTCGAACATAGGTGACTTCAGGTCCAACTGCTAATCCAACATTACCAGGGAGTGTCCATGGTGTTGTTGTCCATGCAAGAATGCTTGCAGTATCATCGATGAGTTTGAATTTTACATACACGGATGGTTCTTCAACTTCTTTGTATCCAAGAGCGACTTCATGGCTTGAATAGGATGTTCCGGTTTGCGGACAATAAGGGAGAACTTTGTAGCCTCGGTACAACAAGCCTTTGTCGAACATTTGCTTCATTGCCCACCAACACGATTCAACATAATTATTGTCAAGTGTGACGTATGGATTGTCCAAATCGACCCAGTAGGCCATTCGTTCAGTCATTTCTCTCCAAGCGGATTCATAGGTCCAAACCGAATCACGGCAGGCTTGATTGAAATTATCCATTCCGAATTCATGTATGGCTTCATTTGATTTCAAATCCATTCGCTTTTGGACTTCAATTTCAACAGGAAGTCCATGCGTATCCCATCCACCTTTTCGCTCGACTCGGAACCCTTCCATCGTCTTCCATCGGCAAACAAGATCTTTGTAGGCACGAGCAACAACGTGGTGAATGCCAGGCTTACCATTGGCTGTTGGTGGCCCTTCAAGGAAGATAAATGGTGCCCCATTTCGATTTGATTCAATGGATTGCTGGAATGCATTTTCCTTTTTCCATGCTTCCAACAAGGCAGTCTCGAGTGCAACAGCATCGAGTTTACCAGCAGACTTTGGGCGTGCCATAGCCATGCGAGACGCGTTTTTGTCTTGAACCTCACCCCTATTCAATCAAGTAAAAATGAACATTTCAATCGTTTGGGAATCGGACGAGAGAACCTTTGAGATTCAAAGAACTTGAAAGTGTGTCGGGGTATGTTTGAAGTCCTTTAACCGATAGGGAAGAATATGACGGGTTCTTCATCGCGCCGTGGGGCATTGCTCCTCAGCCTCTTGATGCTCTTTGGTGGCCCGTTGCAAACCATGCTTATCGATGTAACTTCTTCATCTTCAAATCCAGTCTTTTTGGAAGAGGATGACACGGCTCTCTTCGCAGGCGTAGGAGATGAAACGGTGATTCAGTTGTCGGGTTCAGGCTCCTATTCAGATTCATTCACCATCGAAGTTCCAAGTAATGCTCCAGTGACCGATATTCATCTTTCGATGAAACCATCAGTCGATGCCACGCATCAAGGCTTTGTCTGGGACAGTGATACCATTTGGTCTCACAGCAGTGCTTCAAACAACGGTACCTTTGGAGAAAACAATGTGTTGACCGGTAACGGTGCGGGAACTCTTTGGGATTTCAACACCAATGCAGCCGGTTGGACCTTTTCAAATACGTATTCAAGTCGCGTCACAGCACCGATTTGCGGTTTGAATGGTTCGACTGGTGGTTCAATTCGAACCTATGCAGGCTCAACCTATGCGACTTCACCGGTGAGTGATTTTTCAGGGATATCTGCTATGCCTCTTCACGTGTGGGTTCGTGAAGGTTCCAGCAATTGCGGCGAAGAACCTGATTCTGGAGAAGATTTGCAAATCCAATACCGTACTTCCAGCAATACATGGACAAACCTCCATACCTTTTCAGGTGCCCCAACCAGTTCTGGGACCTCAACGCAATACATGACCAATTTACCTGCGGCTGCCCTTCACACCAATACACAGATTCGTTTCCACCAAACTTCAGGCTCCTCTACTTGTTGCGATTATTGGTTTATTGACGACGTGCATTTCGCTACACCTCCTTCGGCAGAATGGACCAGTCCGACCATCGGTTTTCCTGCAAGTTCATTCCAAGATGTCGAGCAAGGGCCATGGGCTCCGCTTCTTATCGAAGCAGATATTCCATCTGGGGCAAGCCTCAACTGGACTATTCTTGATGGTTTAACTGGAGTCCCGATTTTAGGCATGGAAGGAAGTGGGACAGGTTGGATTCCTCTCAATGCTTTGGACTGGCAAACCGTTTCATCCATCCGTTTGAATCTGTATCTCGAACCCTCTCCAAATGGTCAAATGCCAAGTATTTATTCAATCAGTGGTGATGGCAATTATGCTTTATCATTTGGTAGCGATCCAACGCTTAACGGTTGGACTACGAAGGGCGGGGCAATCTTTGATGAATTGTCATCCTCGTTGATTGGGATGTCCAATGACTCGATTACTTCACCCTGGTTTTCAGCTTCTGCTGCACTTGCGGAGATACATGTCGATGCAACAGCAGACTTGGCCCAAACTCAAATTCGAACATCGCTTTCTGCGAACTGGACCAATATCACACTCCCTTACTCGATGAGTTTAGTTGGGAATGAGGGCTCAATAGGATCTTATCAAGTTCAATTTGTTGCCGCCTCAAACAACGCCACTGATGTCTGGGAAATCTTTGATTTTGAAACAGGTGCTTTTGGTGGAATACAACCAACTGCCCCCGCAATTGATTTCGCTCGTGATGGCGTTTTGGAATGGGGCGGAAGCGACGCTCGAGTCGGCTCTTGGGGCTGGCAAGACCGTTTCGAAAACGGCCAAACCTCAATAGCAGCTAATCCCGGTTTTGGTGGAAGTTCCACAGTGAAGGCTTGGATTCCGGCCACCAGCCTCAGCAGTTTCTGTTTCAGTGCGTTATCGTCAAATGGAGATTTGACCTCGGTATCACTTGTCCATAATGGCCAAAGTGTAGCGAGTTGGACGCTTCAGGGTGGTTCAAATTATTTCGTTCTCGACCAAACTCAACTCGCTGATTTGAATTCAGCAATCACTGGAGCAACTTCATTGGCAAGTGCTCTTGGAACCTATTTTACCGAATTAGAGTTCGAAGTCTCTGGCTCAGGTAATGTGACCTTAGCAGGTCTCGGCATACCTTATGAGGCATCGAACAGTGTAACTGCACTTGTTGATTCGTCCTTTGTAATGGAGATGAATAGTGCCCGTTACGGTTTATCTGCTGCCGGTGGAGTACACAACATCCCAGTACAACTCACTTCAGAAACAGCGGGTGGACTGCACCTTTCAATAGAAGGACTGAACACTTCCTCCAGTGTTCAATTAGTCAATGTAAACATGCATACAGATGCCACAATCTTGACACCAAGTCAACGTTGGCAAACAATGGAAACAACCTTCAATGTCTTTTCATCATCCGCCTCTTCTGCACGTCTTGATGTGATTGGAGGTGAATATTCTGCAACATGGTTACTGCCTCTTAACGGTGGTTCTCCAATTGGCACTGGAGATTCAGCACTTGTCGAACTACACCCTACGTCTGCAGTGACCAGCGTCGTAAGTGGCACTTCGATTACAATGAATGTTACTTTTAGGATTGAACCTTTCTGGGAGGATTCTGTTACCGTTCAAGTTTCGTCACGATTATTGCTTTCCAATGGAGTATACTCTATTCCAGCCTTGCACACTTGGGGTGGAACGGGCTCTCAAGGTTTCGAAAATGATTTAGAAATCAAGCAAGTCACTTTTACGGATTCATTCAATACTGAACTTGAACCAACCGACTATTATCTCAAAGCAGGCTCGACCATACAAATCGGAGTTCAGATTGGCTTTGAAGGTATGAATACAATTGACGCATTTGCAAATGGTGATGCGATGGTGGAGTTTTATCGTGGCGATGTCCTTGTTGCGAATACGACCGTGCTCGATGGCAACATGTGGAATCTTACTGATACGATTCCATTTACTTTCGGAGTCGCAGTTTGGCATTTCGAAGTGAAGCCAATCAATGGTTCAGGTACGACGTCTGCCGCAGTGTTCACCCGAACATTCCACATCGATTCGATTACACCACAAGTTCTCGAAACAAATATGGAACGTTATGACCATAGAATTCCTTCAACAACACAGACTATTCAAATTCAAATCTCAGACCAGCCCATTTTACCTCAAAACATCTACGCTATGGTCTGGAGGGAATGGATCGATGATGACAACTTTGACAACTGGCCTGATGAAAATGAATACCATTCAATGAGTTTGTATGTCCCGAATGACCTTTCCTCACTGATCGGTCAATACACCCTGATGATGGACGATACCGGCGGAAGTATCGGACAGAAAGTTTCAGTCTACCTCGCAGGTTCTGATAATGCCGGCCACCCATTGGATAACGGCGGTTCAAATCTTGATGGAGAACAATTATTCATGTATCAATTAGCGACCGATGGAGCTCCAACGGTTGCTTCCAATGCTTTTTCTTTTGAGGGTGGTAAGAAACCTTGGCTCCATCCTGAAACCTCCTATGTGTTCGATGTGGATGTCTCTGAACCAAACGGCGGTTCTGACTTCTCGACAGTTGTCGTAGAATTAGCATCGAATCAGGGCAGTGACCCACTCCCTATTCTCTGGGACTTCACGACTGGTAATTGTACCACTACCAGCCCGCATATTTTGATTGAAGATTGTGAAATGCGTGGAGCGAACGGTCCTGCTGATCCCTATGAACGAGACATGACACTTCATATCGAAATCGAATTGGCATGGACAACTCCGGATTTGGGTGAAACCCGAAGAGAACCTGGAATTCGAGTGATCGATAGAGCTGGGCAAGAAGTCTTCCATACCTTCCCGGAACACCGTTGGCGCTTCTCTGCAGCAATGGAGATTCCAGAAGACAGCGTGGCCTTAATTCTCTCACAAGGGACTTTACTCGGTGACGGGGCACGATTAGCACCGAACAGTCCGTTGGAAGTTTCCGGAAGTATCACCTTTTCAGAAACAGGACTTGTTCCTCAATTCGATTGTCAAATTGATGTGCTATTCGCCGGCTCAACGACTTCTGCCAGTTCCTATGAAGGAATCTGGTCTCTTTCTTTACGAGCACCATCTTCAACCATGACCATACCACTGACTTGGAGCGTAGGATGTCTCCAAGGGCAGGGTGTTGATGCAACTGACCAAGAAACATCAGTCCGTTGGATTATTGTTGATGGAACCGGTCCGGAACCCGTCGAAGTTTCGAATCCTCGACCCGCCTCTATTCTTGAACCCGAATCACATGAAGTTCGTATTCTTCTTTCAGAAGCAGGTGGACTCGACGTTGATTCGCTGGAATTGGTCTGGTGGGTTGAAGAAAAAGCAACTGGGGACCGTTTGCGTAACGGAGTTGAACCCCTTTCCTTGATTGGCTCAGACATTTCGGGATTGCGTTTAGAAGTGGTCAGTTCGATTGATTTGAGCGAGATTACCCCAGCCATGTTAGAAAACCGGCTATCTGTTCATGTGATTGTCATTGGAAGAGATCTCGCTGATAACGAAGTTCTCGGTCTTGGTGGCTCTCCTGCAGGAAACCCTGTTGGTATTTGGGACATGGTATGGCTCAAACCTGAATACTCCCTGCAAAGTTCATCAATCGGATATTCTCGCTTGTTAGTTGAAATCGGTCAAACCTCGATTGTCACTGCCTATGTTGAAAACACAGGCACGCTCAACGGTTCTGTTGAAGTGGTCTTTACAGAAGTTCTTGCTGATGGAACACGTTCGATGTTACGTCGTATGACCTTAGAAGTCCCCAAAGGTGGTGGAATCCCCGCCTCCACAGATTGGAACCCCTCGGAACCTGGTCTACAATGGGTCGAAGTTCAGTTAGAAAGTGGTTCAACTGCGATTGGACCATCGATTGATGTTCGCCCCCAGCGCGAAGAATCCTTTTCTGAGAAGATCTTTGGTGGAGTGAGTCCATTATTGGGTACTTTTGCTGCCGTTCTTTTCCTTTCTATTGTTCTTACCGGATTGGTTTGGGCAAGACGCATGACTTTGAACCGTGGTTCGAAATTGGAATACGATTGGGATGAATATTCCTCTGAATTTGAAGAAGAAGATGAATATGAGGATGACGGTGCCAAAGATGATGTTGCAGACGCATCACCATCTCTTGCCGTTGCGCCAGTTGCAGCATCCGATACAACCGCAACATCTTCCGTTGAAAAAACGGATTGGGTAAAAGGTTCGGATGGCTACTGGTGGTATCACGACAAAGTTAAGAATGAATGGTGGTACAAGAATTCTGAGGGCGAAATCGTTCAACACAAGTGACGCACTGAAGTGATACTATGGGTCGGATGATTGGTCTTTTGCAAATAGATCCCACCGTTGGGGATTTGACTGGTAACGCACAACGTCTTGAACATCTTTCGAATTTGGCAGCACAAAACGGTGCCAGTGTCGGTGTGACCACAGAATTAGCAATCTCTGGGTATCCGCCTCGCGACCTCCTCCTCCAAGATGAATTCATTCGACTTGCACAACAAACAGCCAGTTCTCTCAAGGTCCCAATCCCAGTCCTGGTCGGTTCTCCAATCGAGGCTCAATCGAGTCGCCAATTGCCCGGTAACGGTGTTGTTCGTGCAGGTTCGAATGATGTCTTGTCTGGTGACGCTAATTCTCATGTCATCGCCCGAAAACAACTTCTTCCAACCTACGATGTCTTCGATGAAGCGCGTTATTTCCATCCCGATAATCGGTCCGGAATTGCTCGAACAATCGCTCAACTTGACCTTGGTGTCACTGTATGTGAGGACGCTTGGCAAGCTGCAGGTATGACTCCCTCGGCTTATTCAGCAGATCCGATTGAACATTTAGCAGAATGGGGTCGTCAGGGTGTTCAATTAGACGCAACTGTAAATCTTTCAGCCTCTCCATACCATGCAGATAAACTGAGTTCACGAATCCATGTATGCCGTACTGCTGCACAGGTTCTCGGCCATCCCTTCTTGCTGGCCAACCAAGTCGGTGGTAACGATGATTTGTTGTTTGATGGTAACTCCTTAGTCGCATGGCCGGATGGTCGTGTTGTTGTTGCTCCTGCATGGCAAGAAGGCGTTCTCGTGGTCGATATTGACGATGCCAATAATTGCATATGGGTCGCTTCCGAATCTCCTGATGCACTCTGCATTGGCAGTGATCAAATACGCCATCTTTCGCCTGAAGAGAAAGGTCATGAATACGACAAAGAATTACTCGAAGACCTCACCGACGCTGTTGTGACAGGCCTTTCGGATTATTGTCGTAAATCAGGAATCTCCTCCATTGTCTTGGGACTTTCTGGAGGCATTGATTCTGCAGTTGCTGCATGTGTGGCTGCTGCAGCGGTTGGGCCAGAAAACGTTCTCGGTCTAGCAATGCCAAGCCGTCATTCTTCGCAACATTCGATTGAAGACGCCCGTTTTACTGCTGAAGCACTCGGCATTTCCTTTGACACCATTCCGATTGACTCACTCCATGCTTCGGTTGAAGACTCAATTGGAGAGGTACTCGCACATGGCCATTCGGTGGCATCAGAGAACCTTCAATCTCGTCTGCGAGGTCTACTGGTCATGGCGCATGCCAATGCACAAGGGCGCATGGCAATTGCAACTGGAAACAAATCAGAATTAGCTCAAGGCTATTGTACACTGTACGGCGATATGGCTGGAGGTTACGCTCCTCTTGGCGACCTTTACAAGATGCAAGTCTATGGAATTGCAGATATTTTCAACTCACGTGCAGAGCACAATGCTCGTGTTGCACCAGTGAATCCATCGACTCGAACAAAGCCACCTTCTGCAGAACTGGCCCCAGACCAAAAAGACGAAGATTCTCTCCCTCCATACCATGTTCTTGATGAGATTCTACATTCACACATCGAAGAAGGGTTGGATGCTCAAGCCATCGCCGACAAGGGATTTGACCATGTGACAGTGGTTGAAGT
This sequence comes from Candidatus Poseidoniaceae archaeon, assembly GCA_028822955.1. Taxonomy (GTDB): domain Archaea; phylum Thermoplasmatota; class Poseidoniia; order Poseidoniales; family Poseidoniaceae; genus MGIIa-L1. The sequence goes on along the minus strand of JAPKCL010000043.1, from coordinate 255 downwards.
TCTAACTCGCTTAGAACACAGTGAGCACAAGCGTTGGCAGATGTCTCCAGCCCCTCGTGTTTCTTCTCGAGCCTTTGGCCAAGGATGGCGCCGCCCCCTTGCTTCACGCCATGATTGGCGTCATTGATGCTTGGAATGAATCAAAAAGGCCTTCTCAATCCGGATGACATGGAGGGAAAGGTTACCAATGTTGCAGGGTATCGTTTTGTTGACCTTCCTGACCGTGATGCTTTACGAGAACCCTTCCGTGCTCTT
>JAPKCL010000042.1 GCA_028822955.1 Candidatus Poseidoniaceae archaeon | reverse complement strand
TGGCGCTGGTCGCTTTTCAATGAGTGATTCTATCAATCATGGAATCGGCTATGTACTCCAAGCATCTCGAAATCAACATGTTTCAAGTGACCAAACATGGATCTCAATACACCATGACCTTCCCTTAAGCTCTCAACACCTCTCTCGGATCAAGGGCGCTTTGGAAATTGGAACTGAGCCAACACCAGAGTTTCAACGACTCATTCGTATCATCACCTAGTCGGCTTGATAGAAGCCGTCATAAAGGGGTGGCTATTCGGCGAACTTGCCGATTTAGCTTAGCTGGTGGAGCGTGGGACTGTTAATCCCAAGGTCGAGGGTTCGAACCCCTCAATCGGCGTCTTACTCAAATCGTTATACTGAAAGCCAGTGAAGTCTGAGTGTTTTTGCAGTTTATTGAGCATTTATTTTACGGGTTAAAACCAAACATTTTGCCATGTTTTGAGTAAGAAATAGTAGGTCATTTTCATATATTTGGCATGAATACCTTAAGCCATGGCATCCATGTCATCTTGTTTTTTTGTTGTTTTTTGTTTGTTGCCTTTGTATTTTGGTTATTTTTGGTTTTATCTGAACTTGGGTTTTGGGTTCAGTTATACTAAACGAATTCGTGTAGTCGAGGTGAATGAGCAAACTTGCAAAAGATGTGGGGCAACATTCAAGTCAAAGTGTGACTGCTGGCGTGATCTCTAATTATCAATCACCAAAAGGGATTGATTCCTAAAAGATCGAATAAAGTCGCTGTAAATGATTTCCAAAAGGATTCACTACAAGAGGACTTGTGTACCATCACCGGTACGGAATTCAAAGGTGAAATCCCCGGGGTGTGTGAGTTCATACATTTCACGAATACTTTGGAAAAGATTGCTTCTGACTGCATCTTGCAAAGAATCAATGGTAAAACCTACGAGAATGAAGTGACGAGTAATTCTACCACAACTTCGCAAATGTCGGCGCACAATTTGGCCAAGCGATTGAGAAATTAAATCAACGTGGATTGCGCACACCTCATGACATGTACCACCGGGTCGCCCTGGGTAGCAATTTATTGCACCACCAGAGATGCCAGCACCGTCGAAGAACTCTTGTGCAAATTCTCCGTTATCGAGATATGCTGGGTCGATTCGCCAGCCATCTTGTTGCTCTTGGCAATGATGGCATACAACATTACCGTGTTCGATTGAATGGTGAGGTGGTTGATGACCGCCTTGACAGAAAGGACCATTCTTTGTTTGCAAAGACTGCATGTTAATGATGCCTGCATTGCTCTCTCTTCTATGTGGTAAAGGGATATAATTTCTCATACAGAACCAGAGAATTCAACACTATATGTAGTGTTCAATCATTCCCATTCAATGGTGCCAGGAGGTTTGTGTGTGATATCATAGACAACACGGTTTGCTGCTCCTTTGACGGTATTGGTAATGCGAGTACTGATCTTCTGAAGAATTGCGTGAGGAATTTCGGAATAACGAGCCGACATTCCATCAATGGACTGAACTGCACGAACAACAATTGTCTCGCCGTAAGCACGTACGTCTCCATGAACACCGACACTGCGAACTGGAAGTAAAGCAGCAAAGTATTGCCATGGGATTTCCATCTTACCTTCTGCAGCAGCTAATTCAAATTCTTCTTCGACAATTGCACAGGCTTCTCGGACAACAGCAACTCGCTCGGGAGTCAAGTCACCAAGGGTACGGACTGCAAGTCCAGGTCCAGGGAAGGGTTGACGCTCAGCAACATTGATTTTGAGAGTTCGGGCAAGTTCTCGAACTTCATCTTTGTAGAGGTCACGGAGAGGCTCCACAACAACCAAGGTCATGTCTTCTGGGAGTCCACCGACATTGTGATGAGACTTGATCGTATCACGAACACCGCCACCAGATTCAATCCAATCTGGTGCAATGGTTCCTTGAACCAAATATTTAGCACCGCACTTTTTTTGTTCATCTTCAAAAATACGAATGAATAATTCCCCGATAATCTTACGCTTTTGTTCTGGTTCAGTAACGCCTTTCAGTGCTTCAAAATAACGGTCTGCCGCTTTGACTGTCACTAAGTTCTTGATACCTTGAGCAGCCAAGAGGGCTTCGATTTCTTCGGTTTCACCCTTGCGCATGAAGCCCGTATCGACATAGACGCAATGCAACTTGTCACCAACTGCTTGGTTGGCAATCACGGCTGCCACAGTCGAATCAACGCCACCGGAACAAGCGATAATAGCAATGTCATCAATTGTTGATTTCAGATTCTCGATTGATTCCTGAATGAATTCATTGGAATCAAACATATCACTGACCACCATTGACTTCGCGGTCTTGGGCCTTTACTCGCTCAATTTGATCGAGTTTGTTTTGGTGCAATGCTGCCTCATAAAGAGGGTTTTTGAGTGCGAGGATTTGTGTGGCGAGGTAGCCTGCATTATCGCCACGGTCGACTCCGACAGTAGCAGCAGGTACACCTGGAGGAAGTTGAACAATCGAAAGCAGAGAATCGAATGGGACTTTACCGCCACAAGGAACGCCGATAACAGGCTTGGTTGTCAGTGCAGCAACTGCACCTGGTAGGGCAGCCGCTAAACCGGCCATAGCGACAAAGATTTGGCAACCATCGGCTTCGGCTTTTTGCACGATATCTTCTACGAATTTCGGAGAACGATGAGCGCTTGCTACTCGTAATTGGTAACTGACATTGAAGTGGTCGAGGATTTTAGTGCACTTTTCAGCGACAGGCATGTCTGACGAGGAACCCAGTAGTATGGTTACATCCATGTGACTATGCCGGCGCGGGTGGTTCATCAAGATGTCTCTTCACAAGAGAGGGAATTCGTGTCGGAATTCATTCTTCTTGAGTTGTATCTCTGAGCTTAAATTCTGGCCATTCGATTCCAAAGTTGAGGTTTTTGAATTCCTCACGTGATTGACAACCGAATAAATCAAACCGCAAAAACACCGAATTGCCATCGACTGCACCGTAAAGTTGGACAAACTGATTCCCATTGAACCGTTTGGTAGCCATACAGGTTTGTGAGAAACGAGTGGTTTTGATATCCCAGTCGTTCAACGCATCTACGGGTAACTTTTCCTTCACATCCCAATCCATCTCAAACACATAACCAGCGTCTTTGAAAATGAAGTCCAATGCTTTGACCAGAAGATAAATCGAAACAGAAGAATACAAGAGGCCAAAGAGAACAGAAACAGTACCCTGTGCCACTAATGCCCATACCATGACACCGAAACAAATCGATACCAGAGCGACTCCAACTTTCGAAGCATTCAGTGTTCCAACGCGGCTGGAAACTCCTGCAAGTCCTCCAATGAGCATCAGGAGCATACTGGTTGCTCCGAACCAAGGAATGAACTCGCTCGAAACTCCGGTGAACCACATAATCCAAGAAAAAGCGAGTGGTAGAAAACCCCAAGCCATTGGGAAAAGTGCCTTCGAAGCACGATTTTCAATCTGGACGGTGCGCCAACCAAATTGACGCATCTTCCGGACATCCATGTCCACGCCACAGATTGGCGCTATATACGCATTTCTTATTCATCATCGTAAGGATGACGAAGACAGAGATTACGTGCAGCATACACTTCATCAACACGGCGAACAGGTGTTGTGATCGGTGCTGCGTGAAGCGTTTCTGCATCAACTTGCAGAACTTCTGCGAAGTGAGTCGCAAACTCATCAAGAGTTTCTTTGCTTTCCGTTTCAGTCGGTTCAACCATCATGCATTCTGGAACAACCAATGGGAAGTAAACGGTTGGTGCCATGTAGCCTTTGTCGAGCAGTCCCTTTGCCACATCCATGGCAGAGATTCCATGCATCTCCAAGGCAGGTGCCAAGGAGAGGGTGAATTCGTGCTTAGCAACAACAGCTTCTGCGCCATCACAAACCATCGAATCAACTCCAGCCGCTTTCGTAGCCTTGTGAATCGCGTGACGAAGATAATTTGCATTGAGCACTGCATGCTCCGACATGGTCTTCAGGCCACGGCCGTAGCGTCGATAATACGCCCAACATCGGATAATTGCACCAGCATTACCATGCCATTGCTGAACCTTACCGATGGTATTCTTCGGTTGATACCAGTTATACCACATGTTGTCAATAGCCGTACTGGATTCATCACCAACTGGTGCACGTTGAGCAACCAGTGGACCTGGTAAGAATTCTGCGAGATGAGATTTGACTCCGATTGGACCGGAACCTGGGCCTCCACCTCCGTGTGGTTGACTGAACGTTTTGTGCAAATTAAAGTGAACTGCATCGAATCCCATAAGTCCGGGTGAAGTGATGCCCAAAATCGCATTGAAATTTGCTCCGTCGTAATACATTTGACCGCCGACACCATGAACGATTGCGGATGCTTCAAGGATATCTGGCTCGAATAAACCGAGGGTGTTCGGATTGGTAATCATCATGACAGCAGTGGTTTCATCAGCAACTGCACGTAATGCTTCAAGGTTAATTCGACCATCGGCTTTACTTGGAATTTCGACAATTTCAAAGCCGCACATAGCAGCACTTGCAGGGTTGGTCCCGTGGGCAGAGTCCGGTACGATTACCTTGGTACGTTGGGTCTCGCCACGAAGTCGGAAATATTCCTGAACACATCGGACAGCGGTGAACTCACCTTGAGCACCGGCAACGGGCTGTAAGGTGACTTGATCCATTCCCGAGCAAATTTCAAGCATGTATTGCATCTCATAAAAAATCGCTAAGAGCCCTTGAATGTGGTGCTCTGGCTGGTGCGGATGTATATCTGCAATACCTGGAATTTGTGCAATCACTTCATTGACACGGGGATTGTGTTTCATTGTGCACGAACCAAGTGGATAGAATCCAGTATCGATACCAAAGTTCCTCTTTGAAAGCCACGTATAGTGACGAACCATTTCGGGCTCAGACAAACGTGGCCAACGTGGAAGGGCTTTACGAGCCAAACAGTCAGGTAGTACAATCGAAGATTCTGGAAGAACTGGAGCAGGTTGAGAATATCCTTGTCCTTCTGCGCCATTGAACTCAAACAAGTTACTCATGCGTTCACCTCCTGTGAAGAAGCCCAAGCGGCGAGATGAGAAACCAACATCTCGATTTGCTTCTCATTTGTTTGGTCTGTGAATGTGGCGAGCAGCCAATTCTTTCGCTCTGGATACCATGCGGACAAATCAAAACCACCGATAATACCAAGCGCATCTAAATGGGCCAAACAATCTTCACTCGAGCCCGGCAATTCAATGACAAATTCATTGAAATGGTGACTTGTCGAATGTGGTAGACTAATATGTTCAACTTGGCTCAACTTTTGCTTCGCTAAGAGACATGCAGTCATGTTACGCACGGCAAGTGAACGTAGACCTTCAGGTCCAAGTAACGACATGTGCATGGCACCCATCAATGCAATCAACGTTTCATTGGTACAGATATTTGATGTTGCACGATGACGACGAATATGTTGCTCACGGGTTGATAATGTGAGACAATAAGCGACCTTACCATCGACATCAAGACTACGACCAGTAATACGCCCTGGCATCAAACGAAGGTATGCCTTCGAGCAAGCAAAGATTCCATAGATTGGACCTCCACCGGTAATGGGACTTCCAAGAGGTTGTCCTTCACCAACGACAATATCGGCTCCAAAATGTCCGGGGGCTTCAACCAGACCAAGTGAAACAGGTTGAACGGCTACAATGAGAGCAGTGGTTTCACCGATGATCGATTTTATTTGTGAAAGTCCGCCATCTAAAATTCCGAGAGGGTTTGGTTGTTCAACATAGACACCACATGAACCTGCAGCCTCAGCAACAGAATCAAGGTCGAGGGTCCCATCAGGATGATGTCGAAGGAATTTGATGTTAATCTCAGCACCTTGACAATAATTGTTCATCACTGAAAGGCGGTCTGGTGGAGTTAATTCGGAAACATAAACCGTATCTTTTTGCGTTGCTTTGCGGTTGTGAACTCGAACACAGCAAGTCAATGCCTCTGCTGCTGCAGTCGAACCATCATACAGTGAAAGGTTTGCAACTGGAAGACCGACAAGTTCAGAAATCAATGTTTGGAATTCCCACATTGCTTGTAGCATACCTTGGCTCACTTCAGGTTGATAGGGAGTATAAGCGGTCAGAAACTCGCCTCGAGTAACTAATTGGAATACTGCTGCTGGAACATAATTGCGGTACAACCCTGCCCCCAAAAAGGAGACGCGTTCGCCCAAGGCTACATTCGTTCCAAGTAATCTTCGTGCATCTGCAAGTATCTCTTCTTCTGATTGCGGAGGTGGAAGCGGTAGGGCCTCAGTCATCCGAACTTCAGCAGGAATATCTGCGAAGAGTTCCTCCATTGAGGACATTCCCATAGCGGAAAGCATTTCGGCCTCGCGGCCCAAGTTCGGTAATTGGTCGACCATATCATCACTTACGCCACGGGGGTGCAACTTAAACCAAGCGCGAGACGCCCTTAATTATCGCTCTTCATCAGTATGACTTTGAAAGGCCGAATACCTCATGTTCTACCTCGGCATGGAAGGAACATGGCGAGTATTGCAATGGTCGTTACCAATGCCTGTTCGCCCGACCCGAGAGTCTTGCGTCAGGCGGCTTGGCTTGTTCGTGAAGGTCATGATGTTACCGTCCATGCATATGACCGCCAAGAACAACATCCGATGAGTGAATCTCATGAAGGTGTACGTATCATGAGGTATCACCTTGGAAAGAGCCCGTATGGTGGAATGCTGAAAACCGCTGTTGGCATTCGTACATTCAATCAAAAGGTATCGCGAAGTTTAGCTGTCAACCCTCCCGACCTCGTATACTGTCATGATGCAGATACACTTGTTGTCGGATGCTTTTTGAAAAAGAAATTTCAGACGACCTTTGTATTTGACATGCATGATTTGCAACATACATGGATTCGAATGTCAGCACCTCATTCTCGGTTTCGTAAATTTCTAAGCAGACAGATGGAAAAGCAAATGTTACGACGCTTGAAGTATGTGGATTCGATACTCACATCCAGTGGAAAGATTTCGGTCACAAGCAAACATGCTGGATTCAGAGAGTATCTGCACAGTCATGGGTATTCATCAACCGTCATTGAAAATCGGCCAGAATATGAACCGATGACTGAACGGCAAGCACATGATGGTTGGTGTGTTGGCTATCTCGGCAGAATACGAGATCTTGAATCGTTTCAGTTCCTTCTTGATGCCGTCATTTCAATGGAGCCTAAGCAAAGGCCATCTTTACGGATTGCAGGGGATGGTGTTGCCTTTGACTCCGTTTCAAAACTGCTGCAAACCGCGAAGGAGAACCTTCAGCTCGATGTGAACATTACCGGTCATTTTGATTCGAGTGAGTTCTCAGAAATTATCCAAGATGTCGATGTCATGTATGCACTGTACTCACCAGTAAGAGGAAATATTTTGCAAGGTGCAATACCTGTGAAAATGTTTGATGCTGCAGCGAATGGTGTTCCATCAGTGGTCAATGCGAACTGTTTGATGGGCGAAGTTGCTGAAAGCGAAGGTATTGGTTTGAGTGTGGAATGGAAGAATACCCAGCAACTTGCGAAAAACCTTATCCATTTACGCGAGACTACCGTTCAATTGAATTCAACATCAGTACGAGAAAGAAAACGCTTACTTGAAGCATTGAATCCATTACTCAAATAATCAGAAAAACGGTGGTCGAACAACGACTGCCTTAACCGATTTCCGAGGACTTGCGACGATGAGTACTTCATCGCCTTCAGAAACTGTATGCAAATATCCAATTCCAATACCAATGTTGTCAAGACTTGGAGCAGGAGCGCCCGATGTCAGTCGACCGAGTGAAGTGCCATCCAGTGCCGTAACTTCTTTGCCCGGCCTTGGCAAAGGACCCTTTTCGAGGTATCGAATACCCCACCATCGTGCATCATTCTCATCATGCCCGATAACTCGATGCTTTCCAATGAACTCATGCTCGAGGTCAAGGCCAAAAGGTACGTTTGTTTCCCACGAGTCTCGGCACAGGAAGCCCTCCGAATCATCTTCCGCCAAAGGAGGCCAACAAAAGTCAACTCCGGATAATAAGAATCCTTTCTCAAGGCGAAGCGTATCTCTTGCTCCAAGTCCAACCGGAATCGAACCGGCTTGAATGAGGCTTCTCCAGAGCAGTGGCGCTTGGGTATTTGGTACAAAAATTTCATATCCAGCTTCACCGGTATATCCAGTTCCTTGAATCCAACCCTCGATACCAAGGTCATTTTCTCCGATACGTTGCCATTTGAAGCGTGCAACATGATTTGATTCACCTAAGACTGAGGAAAGAAGAGTTCGAGCATTCGGACCTTGAAGTGCCATAATCGAAGTCTCCTCTGAGAGGTTTTCGAGAACAACCGAACCATCTTCTGGAAGGTGGGATGAAAACCAATCCCACATGACTTGTATCATCGATGCATTTGGAACACCAAGAATCTCTTCATCTGAGACGACTGCAAAAATCATGTCATCAATAAGTTGGCCGTCGTGATCGAGGAAGTGTGTGTATGCACAGCGAGGTGCTTGAACATCAGTCACTTTTTGTGTTGCAAGTGACTCCATCCATTGCTTGACTTGTACTCCTGTAAATCGGAATGCGCCCATGTGAGATACATCAAAAAGTCCAGCATTTGACCGAGTTGCGAGATGTTCCGCCTTGATATTTGAATACCAAATCGGCAATTCAAAGCCGTGGAAATCAACGATATTACCATCGAGTGCAACATGCTCATCATACAACGAAGTTCGAACAGGTGCCCCATCGCTCATGGCATTGGCATTCCGAGCCGCCCCTTAAACTCAAGCAATATCTCGCATGCTCTGAACTTAATTCTTACAACGAGCAAATTTGTCATTCAACAAAAGTGCTTCGTGATGAATAAGTAAGGGAAGCACATCAACGCCATCAGACCATTTGCCCATATTCGTAAGTAATGGGGAGTCAATCAAGTGTTCATAGGCCCATGATTCAGTAAAGATGTCACCTCGGCTGCGAGCTACGACCCAATCTGCTTGAGCATCAATTCGCCGATATATGCCCCAGTCGGCAAGCGTATCGTGAACCGAATCGGTAGGGAGATAATGTGAGCCGACCAAACGAGGGAAACCATACAGGTCACTTTGCAGTTCAATGAACAAGACATGCTCTTGTGGGAGCATAGAAAACATGGCTTGGTGGTGAACACTGTAACAAGCATCGACTGACATGTCATCAATACCTTGAGCGATGTGAACCATTGTCGATTCAGGAAGACGTGACATGTTTGGTTGTAACTCGGGATGACTTGGACGAGTCCATGGAGATTCAAAATCAAGGAATAAAGTTTCATTCCCCCACTGCCGTTCCATCGATTCATACAAACTGAGGAACACATAGGCGCCTCCTAAACTATGACCACCAAGCCAAAGGTGCGAGGGGTCAATGGTATGATTCCCGAGAACTACGTCGATTTCAGCAGACCTGTTCTCCTGTAGAGCAACACGTTCAAGCTCATCAAAAGCAGCCTCGAAAGCTTGTGCCCGATATTCGTGATGTGGCCAGTTGGAAGCCCCATCGATGTCAAAGTCATCAAAGTTATCGGGAACATCTGGATTGATATGTGAAGGATACTGAACAAAAGCAACAGCCATACCTTTTGCCGAAAGGTGTGCGATCCAATCGGTGTATTCCTCGTACGTCGGATAACCCCAACCATGGGTTAAAATGGCGAGTGGAATCGTTTGAATTTGAGAATCTTCTGGCATTAATGGCAACGTCAGATACACAGAAAAATCGATATCTTTTTCCCGGTCATCTCGGATATCTTGTACTTCTTGCGGGACTGGATAAGGGTGGATAGAGAGTGAAGTGTCGAACGGCCCAGGGTCAGCGCCGTAGCCAATAAGAGGGGCTGGGGGAGGAGACGGAGCCATTCCAATCATTGCGGGAATCCCTGGCATAACCAACCATGCAGCAAAGAAAACCCCTCCGATATGCAATACATGCTTTCCAACGAGGAGTGGTTTACCGTCCTTAGGAAGGTGTGGGAATCCACCAACCATCAACAAGATAGAAAGCAAAAGAAAACCATACAGGGTTGGGAGAAGAAGGAATGCGCCCCGCAAGTAAAACTGGTCAAGAGCAAAAAAGAGTCCAATGAAGCCAACGAAGAAACCAATGAGAAGAGTACCAACTGCATTAGCCCAACGTTTGTTTTCACGACCTTTGAGTTGCCGTTGGAGAACTAAAAAGGTGAAGAAAAGTAAAACACTCATCAAGAGGGTGAATACAAAGATACCCTCACGTAAAGTCATAGTCCAACGCAAGGTTCGATATGCATATGGCCAAATGGCATCACTGATATCTTTACCAGAGAGGAAAAGATAGATAGGTTCAAACACAGAGAGAAGAAATCCGAAAAGAAAAACCAATGGGAAAAAGATTGCATGCAAATACACTCTTTCCCACACAGGAACGTTTTCAGTTTCTTCGTCCATGGTCGTTGTTCACACTCTTGGTTCAAAAAAGGTCGTTTCATTCTTGAGTGATTCAAGAAGTCAGAAAGTGTCTTCACTCGGCAATCCACGAACGACTTCACCGAAGAGGAGGGTGAGTTCCTCCAACAGGCTATCGAGTGTGTGCGTACTGATTTTTGGATTCGAAATGACAGCACGGAAGATGACATCTTCACCAATATTTGAACGGCTTACCATAAAGTTTCCATTTTGCATCATTCTCCGGCGGATTTCGGAATTCAATTCGTTGAGGTCTCCAGCGTAGTCTTTTGGAGAGAAACGGAAACAGACATTCGTCCACATTCGAGATGACATCAATTGTAAATCGTTGTGCTCGAGAATTCGAGATTCCAAATGTGATGCAAGGTCCATGTAGCCGTCAACCAGTGAAGCCCAGCCAGCATCTCCACATTCTCGCCAAGCGAGCCAGAGTTTGAGGGCATCATTTCGCCGACCACATTGCAGTGAATATCGGCCCGCATCAATGTTGCGAGATTCTTCATGGAACAAGTAGTGAGCAACGTTTCCATGCGCACAGACACGTGCTAAAAGCTCAGAATCCTTCACCAAGAATGCACTACATATCAAAGGCAAGCCCATCATTTTGTGGGCATCCCAACAAACACTGTCTGCTGATTCGACCCCATCCATAAGCGATCTATGCTCCGATGAAAACAAAGCCGAACCGCCCCATGCAGCATCGACGTGGTGCCAAAGACCCTCTGCATGAGCAATGTCCCCAATTTCTTTGAGCGGGTCGAATGCTCCACGGACGGTGGTTCCAGATGTAGAAACAACACAGAACGGAGTGCCACCTTCACGACGAGTTCGTTGAATTTCATCTTCTAATGCAGATGGGCTCATACATCCGTGTTCATCACAGGCGACTTTAATGAGATTCTGATGGCCGATTCCGATGACATTAGCAGACATGAGTACCGAATAGTGTGATTCACTTGAAACATAAGCAACCAGTGAACGACCGTCAAATCCTGTTTGAGTTGAAGTTGGAATCATTTTTTGTCGAGCGCATAACATTCCAAGCATATTTCCATTTGAACCGCCCGTTGTGAGTGTGCCTGCACCGTCCGAGAATCCAACAAGTTCTCCCATACGATTGAGGATGGTTTGTTCAATCAAAGTAGCCAATGGTGCCAGTTCATAGGTATACATCGAGGTATTTGTCAGTGTAGCAATGATTTCACCTGCAAGACCTGCAGTATTAATTCCGCCCCAAAGTGGATTCATGAATTCTGGGCGATTGGTTTTCACACATGAACGGAGATAGGTGTCGATATCATCGAGTACAGCATCCATGCCATTTCCTTCAAGCGGCAATTTGAGGTCTGTAGTTTTGGAAAGGGAGGTGTGTGGAATTGGTTCAGCCACTTTACCAGGTTCATCTGCAGCATGGAGATACTTCAAAATCCTATCAGCGATCTCTCCGATGAATACCTCTAACTCCATTCCAATCAACTACAGGGGAGTGGTCGGGGTTTTTAGTGTTCTTGAGCGATAGTTCTTGGAAGTCGGGCATTTGAATTCGAAAAAGACTCATTAAATCTGATTAGAGTTGAAATGAATAGAAAATAATGCACATTCGATAATAAGACCACTCACCGGCTCAAAAACTTTGAAAAGTACATGCCACGATGTAAAGAATTGAGAAAAAAGGATTTGTCGAGATAAGGTGGAGGTGCGAATGGAAAAATCTGCCGAAATCCTCTTTACGCGTCAAAGAATACTCGATGACGACTTATTTTTCTTTTGAAAGCAATGCATCCTGCATAAATCGTCAGTAACATTGAATAACACTTTGCTTGAGTTTCGTTCATGCTCGGAGAAGTAGGGGACAAATGGCTCAGCCGTTTACATCAAAATGTTGCAAAGGACTTGCGTACCAAAGGTTGGTCGCAAACAGAGATAGCGGATACACTCGGCTCAACGCAGAGCACTATTTCGCGCCAGATGCAAAAGCCTCCAACTTCTCTCGGCGCAAGCGCTGATGAAGCAACAATCGATGGATGGGGACATGAGTTGTCCCTCGCCCTGAATTCAATGGGACCTGAATCACGTGTGATTCGTCAGCGACTGGTTGTCGAATTTCAATTCACTGGCAACAATACCATACGGTATGACAAAACGTTGACTGGGATGGATTTGGAAGAGGGTCAAGAACAACGTGCACTTCTCCGCAGACTCGAATGGGCAGCAGGAAGATTGAATGTACGTCGTATTGAACATTCAATACCAGCAGTTGGCCTCAACATTGCATCGTGCAGTAAGGGTGCAACTACTTCTTCAGAAGTTGCAGCTTTTCCTGGACGCATTACGTTAGTCGATGGCGCACTTCGCCACCATGAAACACCAAGTTTTGGCTCCTCCAACCATCTTGCATCAGTTTTGTTAAAGACCCACTCACTTGATGAAAGTAAAGTCTCGATAATCAATATACGTCCACCATTGAATTCGGATGGTGTTGACATCGAACGAGTAAAGAAGGCATGCAAACAACTTGGCTACAATTTCTCTCTCGCTCCCAAAGGTTCAGTGAGCGGAAAGGAATCTCGTATCGATATTTTACTGGACATCGGTGACTTTGGGTGGGAACCTACAATGTATGTTCTAGCGCACAATCCACTCGATTTAATTGACAGAACTCACCAGGTTCTTTCTGCACTCTGAAGTGATGTTATGAATTCAAAAATACAAGCATGTTTCCTTTTTACACTCATGATCTCTTTTTCTTTAGGAGGGTGTTTGTCTGAAGAAGCCATCACTGCTGCAGAAAACGAAGACCCTTGCTCAGCGGATATCCAAATTCGGGAAAGTGATGGGACATTGAAGATTTTGACGTATGATATAGCTGGTTTTTCTGACGAACTCATTGCCCAATTTGTTGCAGAGAGTGGTGTCTCTGTTGAATTTACTCGTGCCGATGATGCCGGTGGAATTCTCGATCAAATGATGTTGACCAAATCTGCACCTCTTGCTGATTTAATGATTGGACTGGACAATACCTATCTCCCCACTGCAATCCAAAACTGCCTCCTGATGGAGCATTCGGTGTCCGATGAAAACTTCACTGAATCATCACTCGAATTCTATCAGGGGCCTCTTGCCATACCGTTTGACGAAGGTGAAGTTTGTTTAAATTATGACGAAGATGCGCTGTCAGCAGCAAATATGTCAGTACCGACAAGTCTCTGGGATCTTACTCAACCCGAATGGAACGGAAAAATGACTTTCCCCTCACCAATGACTTCCTCGCCTGGACGAGCATTTTTGGCAGCGACTGTTGATTACTTCAGTCAGGCACCTGGTAATGAAAGCGGAAACATGTCGAGCTGGTGGAATGCAATTGCACAAAATGGAGCAATCTTCACCTCTGGATGGACTGAGTCTTACGTTACGTATTACACGGGTGGTTATGGAGAGTATATGGAGGGACACATCGGTGGAGCATATCTTACAGTATCGTATTGCCATTCACCAGGAGTTGAAGCGTATTATGCTGAGAACTATACGCATTCCACGTCATTGA
>JAPKCL010000041.1 GCA_028822955.1 Candidatus Poseidoniaceae archaeon | reverse complement strand
GACTACGACCGAGGTGTCGCAGTCTTCAGGGTCTGAGAGACAAATGAGGTGGGTAATGAAGTGTGCAATGAATTCACGGTCTTCTTGAGTATCTTTGATAACTCCCAATTCCAAAGGTCGGAAAAGGTTGAGTGCTAGACGATTCTTTAGGGCTTCTTCGCCAAAAAGAACATCTCGCTTGAGAAAGTTACGTGCAATTGGGTCTTTTGGAGTACCAATTACTGTTAGTTCTTCTTCTTCGTGGCTATCCGAAGATACCATGACGGAACGGAAGGTTCCCAAATCAATTCCAATATACAATATGTCTTCTGCCATAGCACTCGCCTATCCTTCCCATTGCGAACTACCTTATGAAGAATACCTCGCTTGCGGGAGGCGACATTAACTTCAACAGAGAATATTTAATGGTTAGAAAAAAAAAGTCAATTCTATAGAGGGGGTGACTAAAACAGATTATGGTGTCGATATGATGTCAGCACCATTCTTCACAGCCTTGACAATACCATGCGGCATATTCTGTGTATAGTTTAGCCATTTTCCCACAACCTGTACATTCTTTGAGCGTGTCCTCACCATAGATTTCCAAAACCATTTGAACATGGTATGCATCATCGATACCAAGTTGTTGCCTCATCGACCATAGCAATTGATCTTCGCTTGGAGATATGATTCCGTCTTCCAAAACCAATTCGACTATATTCCGGTAATCATTGAAATCCTGTAAGTTTCGGGCATCAAGAATAATACCATTCTTTTCTGCAACGATATCGGTGCCCCCTGGGTCATCAACAAACAAGACGAGAGACTCAGGTTTCAGTTCATCATGACGAAGTTCAAATGTAATACGAACGCCTTCAAGCGATGCGAAAACTAAATCAGAATTACTGTTTATTGAATTACAAATTGAGCGCGCAGTATCTTCCGCAGAACGGCCCTTTCGCCAACCAAGAGGGTCATCGACATTGAAGCAATAAAATTCAGTACCTCTGCCAGGATACTCAAGTCGAATTTCTTCACCGCCATCAAAACCATTGGCCACAACGGTAAGAGCTGCGACTTCAGTTGAGACAAGATTGTCCTCATCATCAAAACTAATCATGAGTGGTTTTCTTTCTTCGGTAGCAGTGTTAAAATGGCCTTGCATTCCAGACATCCACTTATCTTCTAAACGAGTAAGTGATTCTTCTTGCCCTTTTGTAAGATCACTATCAATGCCAAGCACTCCTGCAAGGCTTCCACTTTCGACCTCACGCTTGAATTCCTCAATTTGCTCGCTGTCTTGGTGATAGGTAGGAATTTCGATATCATTCGACTCTTCAACGTAATCTGCATCTTTCCATTCATGCTGGCAGCCAACACAGTTTAGATATCCATTCATGGTAGAAGGCTGGGCCTCTCCACCACACCGTGGGCAGTCACCGCCCTCATTGAAACCAAGTTTGTCTACCGCTTCGCGTCGACCTTTGCGTATGTTACCAAAACCTGCCATAATGTTTCCACATCATTGCCTTTCTATCAAGGCTTTGGAGAAATTAAATGAAATGGAGATAATGCAATTAGCGCTTGGGAAACGCTTTGAGTCCATATCGTATCATACCTTCTTGAGCATAAATACGTCGAACAGCAAAATGTACCGTATCGCCAATTTTAGGAGAGTAATCAAGATCATCAGTAACGAGGAACACTCCACGTGGGCCTTGTTCAAATCGAACCAAGAGAGTTTGGATACCACCAAGAATTGGCGCCCTTAATGAAAATTCAGAAGGCGCACCAGCAGCGCTGAGTTTGGTCCATGATTCAACGTGTGCTTCCGCAACGAGTTGATGTGAATCTTCGGAGAAGCGCAATCCATTTTCATCGAGTTGCCGTGGAGGCCAAATCATTCGGTCGCCTACTTTTTGCGATGTTAGCGATAAGCGTGCGGCAGCCCCTTCAAGATACTGGGAAGTCGAGACGTATGCGCCTTGTGAGACATGATGCATTTCCTGTTCAAGACGCCATGCTTCGGTCATATCGTGGAAAAAATCAGCATCAATAATTTCAACATCCTGAGGTTCTTCAAAATCATAGGATTCCGAATTGGTTTTGGCAATAACAAGTGTTGCCTCATCTCCACTCAAAAGGTCCCAAATAATATCTCCAAATTCTAACTCTCCATTGTGGGGTATTGTATCGACACCCGATGCCAGATATACGATTTGCGCATCAACTGATTCTGGAAGATGGATTGAATCGATAATATGACCTTTGTAACGCATCAGTTGAATGGCTGCAATAGCCATTGTGGTCGAGTCACTGTCAGGACCATAGACGATTTGATCTCCGTGAAGATACGGGGATTGAATGAACACACCATCGTTACTGATTACGGCTAAATAGCCCTTCCAATGTACATGTTCATTCATTTCGTTCCCTCCCAAAAATATGGACTGCACAAGTTGCGCCAGAGCCTCCAACGTTGTGAGTTAAACCCGTTTCGGCATCTCGAACTTGCCGGGAGTCTTCGACGGTTCCTCTCAATTGTTTGAAGACCTCGACAGCTTGACCTGTCCCAGTTGCACCAAGCGGGTGACCTTTGGATTTGAGACCTCCACTTGGATTGATACAAACTGCGCCTTCGTTTCTCACACCTCGCCCTTCACGTGCAAAGACTCCACCTTGGCCATGGTCTGCGAACCCAAGGTCTTCTGTTGCCATTAATTCAGCAATGGTAAAACAATCATGAACTTCAGCTAAATCAATATCGTTTGCAGTCAAACCAGCAGCCGAATAGGCTGCTTGCGAGGCTTTTTGTGTCGCTAAGAGTTGGGTGACGGATGGTCGGTCATGCAATGCTAAGCGGTCAGATGCAGCGCCCGAAGAACGAATCCAGACGGGGTCTTCAGTAAATTGTCGAGCGACATGGTCTGCTGCAAGAATCACACATGAAGCGCCGTCTGATGTAGGGCAGCAATCATACAAGGTAAGTGGGTCAGCAACCATAAAACCGCTTTCAGCCTTTTCAAAGGAGACTTGCTTTCGAATATGGGCATGTTCATTTTCAAAACCATGCATGTGATTTTTTACGCTAATATGAACCAAATCATCGTGCGAAGAATCGTGTTCGTGGAAATGACGGCGTGCCATCAAAGCATAGGTACCTGGGAAGGTAAGGCCAGCGAGCCTTTCCCACTCTGTATCACCAGAAACACCAAGCCAGAAACGCTTTCGTTCTGCTGACAGGTCATTCATTTTTTCAATACCACCTGCAACAACAATATCGGCTTGACCGCTTTTTATCGCCATCCAAGCATCTCGGAGAGCAAAACCAGAAGATGCGCATGCATTTTCGACACGCCGGACCGGAATTCCATCGAGACCAGAATGTTCAGTGAGTAGAGCAGCTGTATTGCCAAGTTGAGCACCTCCAAATGCCACGCTACCAATGAAAGCTTCATCAATTTGACGTGGTTCAAAATCACGGTCTACGCTGGAATATGCATTTTCTGCCGCCTCAGCCCACATTCCCTTAAGACCAAGTTTGTGATTACCATACTTTGTTTGACCAGCACCGATTACGGCAACATCAACCATGACACTCCCAAGAAGAACAAGCATTTGATTGAGTCGGTCAGTGGAATTCCTACCCTTATTTCGTTAGAACCGTCCGTAGAGTCTAAGAACACCCTCTACTCCCCTCAAAATATGCTACGACAATGTAGAGCGCACGGGCACTTCAAAGGTGCTAACTGCCCCACCTGTAACGAAGAAGGAAAATTCATCATGAGTGACAGAGAATCAAACTCTCTCGGACGAATGCTGGCACTTGTATTGCGCCACGCTCCGGAAAAGTTTAACGTGGAAATGGACATCAATGGATGGGTCAATGGACGTGAACTCTCAGAATCAATTTCAAAGCAACGCCGACACTATCACTGGTTGCGTGGCTGGCATTTCGCTGCTATTGCCAACGCTGATGACAAAGGACGCTACCAAGTTGAAGGCGAAATGCTTCGTGCAACTTACGGACATTCTATTGAACTTGAACTTGACCTCCCGACAGACGAAATCCCTGAAGCTCTTTATTGGCCTTGTGAAGAAGAACAAGTTGAAACTACCAAAGAACTCGGAATTACAACTGGAGACAGAAAGCACATCCATCTTTCCCGAAGTATTACCAATGCCATGGAAGCAGGACACGTTCGAATTCAACGACCTGCCATTCTTGAAGTTGACACCGTACGTGCAATTGCAGATGGGCACATTATCTATCGGGCTGGAAAAACTGTTTTCCTCGTCGATGAAATGCCAGGCGAGTATCTTTATCGTATTGAAGCAGATGACCCAATTATTCTGGAAATCGTCGCTCAATGGGAACTCGAAGCACAAGAAGAAGAGTGATTACCGCTTTTCGCCACAAGATGCGCAGAAGTCGAGATCATTCTCAAGTGGGTTCCCACATCCACTGCAAGCAGTTTGACCAATGTTGAGTGTTTCAATTTTTGAAGCATGCAATGGTACTTCACTGCGTGCGTTTGGTTTGACAAAATGGAGAGGGTCAATACCATGTTCCTTGAGTTCACGATATCTGTTACCGAAAATAATTGCTTCCTGAATGGCAGATTCAATTTGAATTTGACGTGATTCTCGGTCGACACGATCACTAATTTGTTCAGATTCTTCGAGAATGGCTTGAAGGTGACGCATAAAGTCACTCAGTGATGGACCGTCGGACATAATGCTTGCATCACCCCGTGGGTCATCAATGCTTGGAGTGAAAGTGGTCGTTTACTGTAAAATCAAGGGGCATCCTCTTGAGCGATTTCAACTTGGGAGTTACATGCGTGAACGGGTGATTATCAAATGGGGTGGCGGTCTTATCACCGACAAATCCTCCCTTTGTACACCTGACTTGGAAATATTAGAACACCTTGCTCAAACAATTACCACCTGTCAAAGCAATAATGTCGATGTCGTATTAGTACACGGTGCTGGTTCATTTGGCCATTTGCGTTCCAAGCATTGGCGATTAAATGAAGGATTCATCCCACATGAAGTATTTGAGAATGATGATACGTGTTCATCACAATGGGAAGCAGTTCATCAAGTTCGAAAAGAAATGCTACAACTGAATTCTCTTGTATGCGAGGCCTTGATTCGAAATAATCTCACGCCAGTTATTCATCCACCTCATCTATGGGCAAAGAATACTGGGCCTGATTTTTTGGGTAATCTCGAACGATTCCATGAACGAAAAGGTGCTCAAGTCCACGTTACTTTTGGCGATGTTGTTGATGTTGAAGGTGAGCAACAATTTGGTATTCTTTCGGGAGATGATTTGGTCGCACGCTTAGCGATTGAATTGCCTCATGTCAAACGTTTAGTGTTTGCAATAAAGGGAGTCGATGGACTGCTACGTGTCCCACCGGAACAGGCAGTGGAAAGTGACCTAATCGAACACTGGTCGCCTGATATCGAGTTCGAGGGAACACACCAATCCGAAATTGATGTAACGGGTGGTATTGGGCTCAAAGCAGCCCGAGGTTCTTTTGTTGCATCCCATGGTATCGAAGTCATCATGGTGAACGGTGGTCGAACTGAACGGGTATTGGGTGCTATGCTTGGTCACCCTGTCAGAGGCACTCTTGTAACAGCAAAAAAGTGAAATGCGAATATTTTAATGAAAAGTGAGCGTTATTTTCAACCTAAAATAGAGAACTCTTCATGTAGCGTGCGCGAATCCATTGGTATTGGGGTTCACATGTCAGCGTATGAGATTGAAGATGTGCCAAACGTCGTTCTGTCAGAATCTGAACACGAATTACTCGAGTCGATTGGGGCTGATGATGTTCAAGCACAATTAATGGCTGAAGCAATTATTTCGGTGTCTGAAACAGATGAAGTGCTTGGTCCAATCTCTAAAATAGCGGCACATCGAGGTGCTGGGGCATTCCATCGTGCATTCAGTGTTCTTTTATTCGACTCAAATAAACGTCTACTGCTCCAACGAAGAGCTGACCACAAAGTTACATTCCCTAGTGTTTGGGCGAATTCCTGTTGCTCACACCCACTTCATTCGGATGAGGAATTATCTGAAGTGAATGCTTTAGGTGTTAAAAAGGCAGCAATACGCAAACTTGAGCAAGAACTTGGAATCTCGCCGTCACACTTTACGATTGAAGACTTTCATTTTATGACTAAAATGCGATATTCAGCTCGAATGAATGAAACATGGATTGAACGAGAAATTGATCACATATTGATCGCTCAAGTTGATGTGGAACTCAATCCAAATCCAAACGAAGTATCGGAAATTGCTTGGGTCACCTATGATGAACTCGAAGAATTGTTACTCGAAGAAGAACCGACAAATGGTTCAATTGCGCCTTGGTTCCGATGTATTGCTGCTAGAATAATGAATGAAGAGTGGTGGGATGCAGTCGGTGACAGTTCTGCATTAGCGGAACTGGCCGATGATGAAATTCATGACATGGGTGATGTAACACACATGCTACCAGAAGCAGAAGGTGCTGGATTAGATATTTCAGTGCTCGAGGTCAAGCCCCTTGTTGAACAACGAATCATGAAGAGTCTGATGGCATCTCGCCACGAGCGATTGGCTGCTGCTATGACGCATTTGATCCATGGAGGCGGAAAACGACTTCGAGCAACCTTACCGTGGCTCGTTGGAAAAGCAGTTGGAGATACACATTCCGGTATGCTCGATGTAGGTGCAGCGATTGAAACCGTGCACAACTTCACACTTGTTCATGATGATATCATGGACGATGATGATACTCGAAGAGGTCGTAATGCGGTTCACATTGAATTCGACCTTCCAACTGCCATTAATGCAGGAGATGCAATGTTGGCAATTGCTTTCGAACGACTTGTCCAAGCAGAAGGATTGGAGGCTACCGATGTGGCAGCCTTAGTCAATCGTATTGCCTGGATGGTCCGTCGCGTCAGTGAAGGACAGCAAATGGACATCGAATTTGAAGATGAATTAGCCGTGTCCGAAGAGGATTACATCGAAATGATTGAAGGGAAAACTGCGGTTATGTTCCTTACCTGTGCGGAAATCGGGGCTCGAATGGCTGGTGCAGACCAAGAAACCATTGATTGCATGGCAGATTGGGGACTCGCCGTTGGACTATGCTTCCAACTTATGGATGATTTAATTGATGTTCTTTCAGAATCGGAAGTTCTCGGAAAGCCAGCAGGCTCTGATATCGCTCAAGGGAAACGTACACTGATGGTGATTCATGCACTTGCTCAACCTGATTCAGAGAACAAATCAATACTTCTCGCAGCACTCGGAAAGGGTGAAGATGCAAGTGCTGAAGCAATAGAGGCCGCTTTAGTAGCACTTGGTAGTCTTGGTTCAATAGATTATGCAAAACAGAGAGCAGTCGAGTACCATGCAAAGGCGCATGCTTGCCTCGACCGCGTCCCACAAGGTCCTTCGATGCGAGCACTACGAGAACTGACAGACTTCCAACTGAATCGAATCAGTTGACGGTTACAGATTCTCCAACCACCACAACACCTGCTTGGATGACTTTTGCATACCAACGTGTAGATTCAGGTTCAACTTTTACAGAAATCCGTTTGAATGAACCGTTCGAAAATGATTCTTTAATTGTCCGGCAAGGTGGGGCATCGGAAGTAATTTCCAAAAGAACTTGATCGAATTGTAATTGAGAACCAATAGAGAGGTTCGCCCATTCGATTCCATTCGTAAGAATATTCTCTCCTACCGAACCTGGGAAAATAGAGTGACCTTCCTGTTGAAGAGTTTGAAGAACTTCTTTGCTAAACAAACAGACAGCTCGGTTTGGACCACCGTGATGTTTTGTATCGTTTTGTTTATCGCCTATACATCCTGATTCAACAATGTGTAAGGTTTGCACTGAAGGCTTTGGTACTCCACCTTCGAGTGCAGCAAAAAGGCCCACAATTGAGCCTTTCATTGGGCTCACTCTGAATAGTAGGATTCTGGATAAGGTTCTGGCTTGAGTCCCTTACGTGTTCGAATTTGTGCAACGACTTTGTCAAACAGTTGAGGTGGAAGCATTTCGAATCCAAGGTTCTCGGTATTCCAAACAGCACGGCCTTGAGAAGCAGCACGGATATCGTTAGAGAAACCAAAGGTCTCAGCAATTGGCAAAACACCGATAACAGTGGTAACTTCGCCTTCTGATGGCATATCTTCAATGATTCCACGTCGATTGGTAACTTCACGGGTAACTTGACCGAGCCAATCGTTTGGTACAGAGACGAAGGCTTTCTGCATAGGTTCAAGCAAAACGGTTCGAGCACGCATCATTGCGCCCTTAATTCCGTTACGGACTGCAGGTATTGTTTGAGCAGGGCCACGGTGAATTGCATCTTCGTGAAGTTTTGCATCGACGAGTCGTACAAACATTCCTTGGACTGGTTCATCAGCAATTGGTCCCTTAATACAGACGCCATTGAAAGCTTCAATGATGAGTTCACGTGTTTCGTGAAGTCCTTGAATACCCTTGGTATCGTTGACCAAAACGTTTGATCCATTGATAGCGTAAATCTTACGCATCAAATCCTTATTCATACCGAGTTCGCCGAACTTACGTCCAACTTCCTTTGCATCATTTGGACGGATTGTTCCAGAACCAAGGTCGCCGGAGCGAAGTGCTGCAACGACTTCTGGTGTAAGTGGTTCAATTTCAAAGAAGAATCGGTTGTGACGGTTTGGAGACTTTCCTTCAAACGCATGTCCGTGATTGTTACCTTGAATACCTTCACGGTAGACAACAATAGGTGGACTGACACTCACTTTGATGTTCTGCTCTTCTTCAATTCGGTAAACGGTAATCTCCAAGTGGAGTTCGCCCATACCAGCAAGAAGTGCTTCACCAGTTTCTTGGTTGGTGGTAACTTGTAGGGAAGCATCAGCCTTTGCGAGTGAACGGAGAGCGTCGATGAACTTTGGAAGGTCCTTCATGCTCTTTGGTTCAACAGCGACTGTGACAACCGGGTCTGAATAGTGACGAATTGCTTCGAATGGTGTGAAGTCTTTGTCTCGAGAAAGCGTGACACCAGCAGCTGCTGAACGAATCCCAGTAAGTGCTGCGATATTTCCTGCAACAACCTTTGGAACTGTAATTCGGTCTCCGCCAACCATCATGCTGACTTGTTGAACACGTTCTGCTTTTGAACCACCGATGGCATAGACAGATTCACCTTGTGAAATCGAACCAGAATAGATACGACCGACCGCAACTTCTCCTGCGTGAGGGTCCATCCAAATCTTGGTAATCATCATTGCAAGTTCTGCATCAGGATCACAGGTCATCATTGCTTTTCCAATCGGAGATTCAAGGTCACCAGTCCAAATATTAGGGATACGGTACTTTTGAGCATCAACTGGGCCAGGCAACTGGGTAACTGCCATGTCCAGAAGAACTTCGTGAACAGGCGCTTTCTCAGCCAATGTCTTTTGGTCTTCATTGTTACAGTATTCGAAAATTTCTGTCATTGAAACACCGGACTTCTTCATGTACGGAATAGTAATTCCCCAGTTGTGGTATGCACTACCAAAGGCAACTGTTCCGTCCAAAACACTGACTTGCCAGCTCTTCTTGAATTCATCAGGAGCGAATTGCTTAATCAATCGGTTGACTTTCTGAATAGTTTCTGTGAAACGAGCCATCATGTCTTCTGGAGTAACTTGCAATTCGTTGATGAGACGATCGACCTTGTTAATGAAAAGAACAGGCTTTACCTTTTCTTTCAGTGCTTGGCGAACAACAGTCTCGGTTTGAGGCATTGGTCCTTCAACAGCACAGGCGAGAATGAAACATCCGTCAACAGCTCGCATAGCACGAGTTACGTCACCACCAAAGTCAACGTGACCTGGAGTGTCGATGAGGTTGATGAGGTAGTCAGTACCTCCGACAGCGTGAACCATAGATGCTGAAGCAGCGTTGATGGTAATTCCACGTGCTGATTCTTGTTCATCGAAATCGAGAACACGAGCGGACCCTGCAAGTTCACTGGACATCATCCCTGCACCTGCAATGAGGTTGTCAGAAAGTGTTGTTTTTCCGTGGTCAATGTGTGCTGCGATACATAGATTACGAATCTGAGGTAAAATATGCATTACTTCTGTTGCTTTGTTAATATTGTCTTCCTTTCGTCCCATGGAATCACCCTTGACTTCTCGTCAATCTCGGCCACCGGAAAGGGGTTCTTAAGTAACTCGCAACGAAGATACGAATTGCAACGACCGTGGACGATAAAAGGCGTTCGCCGATAGCATAAAAGTTCGAAGAGAATACGAAGTATTCAATTCAGCGTGCAGAGGATGCGATTCGTTCCAATTCTTCCTTCTTAGCAACTGCGTAAGAAGTAGCATCGCCAGATCCAGCCTTTGAAAGCTCATTGATGATACAGTTGGTCAAAGTTCGCTTTGACTTGTGCGTTCCTTGATGAGCGCCGATTGCGAGGTTGCGTAGGGCGACATCGAGACGTCGTGAAGGTGATGCGTCGACTGCCTTTGGTTGAGAGACTGCACCGAATTTAATTCGAGTGATTTCTTCCATTGGAGCCCCGTTGCAAATTGCATTAACGAAAACTTGCAATGGGTTTTGGCCAGACTTCTCAGCAATAATATCGAGTGCTGCTTCAAAAGCCTTCATTGCACCTTGCTTCTTACCAGTGTAAGGCCCTGAGCGCATGAGTTTGTTGATGTAGCGTTCGACAACTGACAACTTGGCCTTTCCAAACCAAGCGTTTGCGTGACGTCCACCGGAATGAGGGACACCTACGGTTGTGAGATTAATGTAAGGCGCAAGCCCTGGATCTTTGCATGTGATGTCAGAGACATCCCACTTTCCAAAGACAAGAGTTCCGATTCCAGCAATAGGACGGACTTCTTCGACAACGACTTCTTCTACTTCCTCTTCGACGACGGTTTCTGATTCTGACATATTCAAACACCTCAGCGGATTGGTTTCTCTTTTCGGCCACGGACCATTTCATTCAATGAAACGCCGTTGACTTGGATGACCTTGTAACGGACTCCAGGAATATCTCCGTATGAACGACCCATGCGTCCACCGATACCTTCAACCATGACTTCATCGTGTTCATCGATGAAGTTAATTGCACCATCGCCAGGAGCGAAAGCGGTGAGTTTGTTTCCGTTCTTAATCAGTGAGATCTTGACTGCCTTACGAATTCCGGAGTTCGGTTGTTTCGCTTCGATACCGACTTTTTCAATGACGATACCCTTGGCTTGAGTGGAACCCGCAAGAGGGTCGTGCTTAGCTCGTAACTTGAGCATACGCTTCTTATATCGACGGTCTGACCAACGAAACTTTTGACGGTCCTTGGCCATTTTAGCACCTGCGAAGAGTCCTCTACCCATCATAATCACCGCATTGAAGCACTACGCCCTCTTGAATCCCCTATATAAAACGACCCTCAAAGCCAGTGTCAAAGAGTAGAACAATTCTGTAGACTGCGAGATGAAATCAACGTGTAAGAATCGTCAATATATCCCAAATTTGGGGAATTCGTTCATCGCTCTTAAACAAGGTTCAAGCGATGAACCCTTGTCGGAAAGGTATGGCCTTTCGTGACCACCTCGGTGCAGCCACCGAAGAATCAAACTCAACCAGCCTTATTCACGGCATGTGGGAACACTCTCGAGCAAGCAATCATGCACTCACATTGTTTACCGATATTCCCGAAAGCCCAGGCCATCGTGCTGCCATCAATATTCTAACGCGTGACCGTCTCTGTGCGGCAATAGGAATCACTCCAGGTGAATACATTGACACGCTTGGTTGGGCTATGAATAATCCAAGTGAACCCGTGATTGTGGATGCCTCAGAATCGGAATGCTATGACAACATGCAAGAAACTGTCGACATTACAAAACTCCCATTTCCTCATCACTGGCCCCAAGACCGTGGACGCTACTCATCGGCAAGTGTGATTATCGCAGAAGATAACGGAATCCGAAACATGTCGTTTCACCGCCAGTTCGTCCGTGACTCAAACCATCTGGTTGTACGATTGGTTCCACGTCATCTACGAACGATGACGATGAACGCACGCAAGGAAGGGAGAGATGTCGAGATTGCTATTGTCAATGCACCTGACCCCGTTGTACTTCTTGCTGCAGCAATGTCTTTTGATGACAACATCGATGAATTGACAATTGCAGCAGCCCTTCATGAAAAATTGTACGGTAAGCCTCTTCGTTTGACACGGATGCCAAATGGTATCCTTGCACCTGCTGATGCTGAATACGTCTTGTGGGGCAGGATTACCAATGAAGATGATGATGAAGGACCATATGTCGACATTACAGGAACAGTCGATGACGTTAGGCAGGAGCCAGTGATTGAAATCGATGGTGTACTTCACCGCGACAACCCTATTTTCCACGCCCTCATTCCTGGTGAGGCAGAGCACAAGACCTTGATGGGACTTCCTCGTGCGCCAACGATTAAAGCAGCGGTGAACGAAGTGTGTGAATGTCTCGATGTCCACATGACTGAAGGTGGTTGTGGTTGGTTAGCGGCTGTCATTAAAATTAAAAAATCTAAACCTGAAGATCCTTTCAATGCCATCCGAGCAGCACTAGCAGGTCATAGAAGCATGAAGATGGTGACTATTGTCGATGAAGATGTTGACATTGGCGACCCAGTTCGCGTTGAATGGGCAATGGTGACTCGATGGCAACCCGACAAGGATACAATAATTCTTTCAAATCAAAAGGGCAGTTCATTGGACCCTTCTCGAGACACAGATGGCCTCACTTCCAAAGTTGGTTTCGATGCAACTCTACCATGGGGTGTCGACCATGATGGATTTATGTCAGTGCAGTGAGCATTTGGGCGAAGACATTGAATGCAGAGAGAAGGTGTGAGAAACATGGTTGGGGGAAGTGCAGACCTTTTGCAACATCCTCGACGCAACCTAGGTAACCGTTATCGTACCCAGGCACAAAAATTTGCTCGACTGGCATCAAGAGACCCCGACCGATTTGATGAGAATATGGCATGGGCTGAACAAAACGCTCGACAAGCATTGCTCCATGACTTTACAGATGAACGGAATTGGCGCTGCTTAGCAGATATCAAAGTCGTCGTTCAAGATGGCCAAGGTCTCTGCGCCGTCCTCGAAGATGTGTTTATTATTCTTGGACGAGATGCTGATCAAGTCGATCAATTGAAGGATGTCAATTTTCTTTTGGTTGGACTTGAACTGCTTGAAGCTGCCTTCAGTCGAGACCCTCTCGACCCCGATACATGGTGGTCGACTTTAGAAGAGACTTCGCTTGAAATCGAACTTGAGGACTTTGCAGCACGGTGTCGCCGGTTAGATTTCAGTGACCAACGTGCGAACATTGTCTATGGGCGTCGTTTAGAGAGGATCCGTTCAGGTGGATACGAGGACCTCTTCATCGAGCTCGCCCGACATCTGTTAGCCCACCGTCCAAATAACCATGAACTTTGGATGGAATTAGGTCGCCTCTATGAACGACGTGAAGAAATGGATGAAGCATGGTCATGCTATGACCACGTACAACAATTGCAACCGCATCAAACGACACGTGATGCTTTCTTAGAACGAATTACAGGTCGACTCATGGGTGAGAAAGAAAAGCCTTGGACTGCACCAAGTATCGAAAAGCGTTCACAATTCTTGCAACACATGGTCCAACTTTCACAACGAATTTCTTCAATCGAAGATGCCCCTCAAGTTTCTATTCAAATTGAAGAGGAACAACCGTCCATTCACCCTGACATGATACGTTTGCAATCCTTAATGCAAGCAGGAGATGCATCAGAAGCATTTTTCTTAGCACGGCGTCTTGTATCTCAAGGTGAAGAATGGGCGGAAGAATGGGTAGCCAAAGCAAAAGATGCTTTTTGAGGTAGGAAATGACTTCGAAGGAGCAACCAATTTTTGTCTTAGCGTGGGTTACCACCAAAGAACAAAGAAAACAAATGATCGGGGATGGAGGTCAAGTTCTGTTCGTTGAGCATCCCGAACGTGGTTGGGAAATACCTGGCGGGCATATTGAAGATGGAGAAACTCCAGAAGAAGCCTTACTGCGTGAATTAAAAGAAGAAACTGGCCTTGAAGGTCGTATTGAAAAATGGAACACGACTTACTATCCGAAAGGTTGGGTCGCTCATGTTGTTGTCGAAAACTCTGAACTGCACCATTGGGAAGTTGCCGATGAAAAAGTTCGTTTAGTTCAATGGTGGAGTGAAATCCCACCTCTCAAAGAATGGACTCGGGAAGAATTTC
>JAPKCL010000139.1 GCA_028822955.1 Candidatus Poseidoniaceae archaeon | reverse complement strand
AACCCTTCGGTATCTAATTCATGCCAATTCGGCTTCCACAGAAAACCGCCTCCTCTGGGACGGTTCTCCTCAGCCCTTCCCCCGGCACATGGCGTGCTAGGGTGCTTAAGCATCCCCCCGTCTTACCTCCCATATATGAACGAATCGGTTAAGACACCGGGGATTAGGTTCGGAAACACACCGAGCATATGGGCCATTGCTCTACAATCTATCGGTGTTGAAAATTACTAAAGACGAGCCGAAATATAGGTCAGATTGGATGGAAAACCAAGACCTTTTGTTGCTCAATTCAACCAGATATTCTGACAAAAGCCAGAAGATTGACGGTCATGAATATGTCAATTTTGCGACATTAGAACGGATTATTTCATCTTGTGGGATGAGTTGAAGCACTTTCAGGGCACGTCCGCTTTCACCCAAACTCACCAAAGATGCCGCTTCCAAATTTGCACTTTCCGAAGTTTTTGAATGGTTCTTTTCATACATGTTCAACAGGTTCAAAGCCTTCTCTGCGCGGCCACTTACGAGAAGTGCATGAGATAAATTTAGAAGGAGAGTTGGGTTCGTCGGAGAGGATTTTGCAGCTTCGCGAAGTGCCAGTATTGAAGATTCAAATTGAGTTGATGCAAGTTGTTGTATTTCGAGATCTCTACTCTTTGCCATGACCAGTGCACGTTGGAGTAAGGCGAGACCGTAGTTGTTGAACACTGCAGCGTCTCCAGGCATCTTGGCTGCCATTTTCTGGAAGGAAATTGCAGCTTGAGCCCACGACTCTTGGCCAATAGCGTAAAATCCTTCAGCCAATATGTCTTCAAGCTCAGGATGGCCGTCAAGATTGACCCCTAAGGCCTTTGCAGGATGGAGGTCGAGAGAAATGACTCCTGTACTACCAGTATACATCTCTGTCATCTCTTCTTGTTCTACATCTTCTGTGTGAAGATATGGTTCTTCGATTTCTTGTTCGGTGTGAACAACATCCACAGTCTGGTCCTCCATTGCATAGATTTGGTCCATATCGACCGGTGATGCATCGATTCGCCACATATCTGGCACCTCTTCTGCGAAAGTGGGAGCAGAAGGTGCTTCATGGACGGCAGTTTGCGGCTCTACCAACGCTGCGACCCGCAGAGGTTCGGGTTCAATCCTGGGGACTGATTGAGTTTGGTTGTCAATTGGTGGAAGGTTGACCATCATAGGTGTTGCTTCAATAATAGCAATCGAGGGGACAGAAACCGGTACATCAACTTCCTCGGGTATGAAAGCAGGGGGAAGTGCCGGCGAGGGTGCAGCAATTGGGACAGGCATCGGCGCAGGTTCGGGCGCTGGTTTTGAGACAGGTACTGGCGCAGGTGTTGTGAGAGGTACTGGCGTAGGTGGTTGTACGATGGGAGCCGAAGAGGTAGTTTCAATCTCAGGAGAAGAACGTTCGCTGATTAACGGTAATGCATCTTCTGATTCATCAAATGGCATTCCACCAGCATAACTTCCGACTCCAAAGGGTAGTCGTGAGATATGCGTGTTTGATTCACCAGAATAACCGAAAGGCAAGCTACTCGTTCCGGATGAAGAAACTGGTTCAACGACGGGTTCGGTTGGAGGTTCTATTCCTTCTAAATCATACCAAGATGCAACAGCATCATCAAGTCCAGGGACTTCAGTTGGTAAAGGACCTGAATCATCATCCTCCAATGACAGATCAACGAGCAGTAAACTGCCACACGCAGGGCATGCAGAGCCACCAAGAGAGAGTAATCCGCATATTGTACACTCGAACATGTGGTCCCTCTACTTACACCATACCCATTCAACACTTCAATTCAACGGAGAACTGAGTGAGATTATTCTTCACTTTCCGAAGAACGGTTGGTGACTTTATCGACCAAGGACTCGACGAATTCTTTGATTTCATCGGCGTCATCATCAACAAGAGAGTCTGCAAAGTTTTTGCCCTTTGAACGACCACGTGCGAGTTGGAATATAATTCCAAATGCTGTGAGGCCGACGAGCACAACCTTCCAAACCAGACCACCTTCATCGCCACCGACCACGTAAACCAACATCATGTAAAGCGAAATAATGGCAGTGGTGATAATCATGATTGGGAAACCTGCTTTGAAAAATTCATTGAAGGAAATCGGATAACCTGCTTCTTCCGACATACCGGCAGTTACAACGTTGGCAGATGCACCAATGAGGGTACCGTTTCCACCGAGACAAGCACCGAAGGCCAATGCCCAAATCAATGGACCAAGGTCGATGTTCAATTCGTAAGCAATCTGCATTACAACAGGTATCATAGTAGCAGTGTATGGAATATTATCGATAAATGCAGATGCAATGGCTGAAACCCATAAAATGATGAGAATTGCTGCAGCAAGTCGAACGACATCGCCATCAGCGTCTGTACCAAACATTCCAATTCCCTTCGTGACGTAGTCGCCAATAAAGGAAATGACGCCTAAATATTGCAGTGCGTGAACAAGAACAAACAACCCTGCGAAGAACAACAATGTTGACCATTCCACATGCTCAAGGGGTTTGTCCACTTCATGACGGTCAGTTGCTAACAGCATGAGTACAGCACCCACCAGGGCAATCCATGATACCGCAATGTGCGTAACGGGGTGGAGGAAGAAATTGACGACGACAAGAACGAGAATAGAGCCGCCGACTTTCAGCATTGCTGCGTCCTTGATTCCGTACTTTGATTCAAGCTCAGCGATGTCTCGAATACGGCTTCCAGAAAACTCTTCAGCGTAAAACCACTTCAAAAACATAAAACTTGGGACAATGGTCATCAAAATACCAGGAGCCATTTCGAAGATAAAATCGTTGAAAGTGACACCTGAATTTACCAGTTCAAGATAGCCTTCTTGGACCAATCCTTCCTTTTTCATTGCCGCTTCCTCGATTGCTGCAGATGACAAGCCCGAACCGATCATAATATTCGGCGGGTCACCAATCATCGTCGCAGCACCGCCAATGTTCGAGAATAGCACTTCAGAAATGAGCAGTGGGATCGGTTTGAGGTCGAGTACTTTTGCCAGTTGAATCGTAACTGGAGTCAGGAGAAGCATTGTTGTAACATTGTCAAGGAACGCAGAAAGAACAGCAGTTACGGAACAGAGAATCACGACCAAAGTCCAAACTGAACCTCCGCTTTGTTTGTAGGCTTGGACAGCAAGCCATTCAAACAATCCAGTGTGTGAAAGGATTCCTACCATCACCATCATACCCAGTAAAAGACCGATGGTTTCCCAATCGATAAGGGTAGTAACTTCACCCAAAGTGTAGGATTGAGAAGAGTAATACATTAACGCCCCAATCGCTAGTAATCCGCCAATGGCAGCAGCCAATGTACGGTGAACGACTTCGGTAATGATGAGAGCGTAAACACCCAAAAGAATACCCAAACCAACCAAGACTGCTTGTGAGTTTTCGACATTCGTGAACGGAGAACCCGAACTGCTACCGCCTCCAGCAAGAGAATGGGATGTGAACATCATGGTTCCAGTGAATGCTAAAAGCCCGAGAGCAATGTATTGGGAGGGATGCCTTCTTCGCATCCGCAGCAGTTCAGAGCCGTTCATAGTGAAAATCCAACTAGGGGTGACTATTGAGGATTTCCTACGAATCGAATGCTCAACGCCAAAGAATCCCTACATTACCACGAGCCAATACGAGAACTGAATTGGTCTGTTCAGCAAGGTGAGCCCAAACCTCGGCAATTGCATTTCGTTCGAATAAGCCACGATTCATTTTGATTTTCACGATACCGCGTTTCTTTAATTGGGTATCGATTTCGGAAATCAAAGTTTCAGTAACTCCGGACTTACCAATTCGAATACTTACTTGAAATTCACGAGACATAGCCTCTCGTCGGATTGATTCGGGTATACGGGTTGTCATGAATCTCAACCCTCCGAGCAATCACTTGTTCAAGTATGTGACCGTTGTTCACTCTACACTCACATACGTTGAGTTCGATGAAA
>JAPKCL010000138.1 GCA_028822955.1 Candidatus Poseidoniaceae archaeon | reverse complement strand
CTCAAGGTCCGACCATACTCCTCGATAGAAGCCATTCACCTCAAATCAAAATGCTCGAATGGGCAGGAGAATCCACATGGAGTTATGAGTCTGGAAGTATGGTTTCAATGGCAGGTTCTGTATTGATTGCGAATGGGCAATGGACCCTATCTGGGCCAAACGGTAACGTGATGTGTATTCTTCCAACCGATGAAGACAGAACAAACGCAGATGCAGAAAACTACAACGGCTCTTCATACGAAGCTACAGGCCGTTTAATGTGGAACGATGAACGAAGCATGTGGTGTATTGATGCCAACAACGGTAATGGAACCAATCTCATAGACCCAATGTCAGCAATGTCGATGCAAGCAATGCTTTCGTCAAACCCTGCATCGATGTTACAGGATCCTGGAAAGAAGTACACGCTCAGCACATTTATGCAATATTCCTTCGAACCCCTCGATACTAACGGCTATTTTGTCGACAGCCAGACTTACACCTTTGGTCAAACCCGTGTGGCTATGTCTTTTCCATCAACTCGAACTGAATGGATTGAAGCCGGCCAAGGCCTCATCGCCAATGTCACAGTCTCTTGGGATGACGAGAAAATGATGATGCGACTCATGGTTGACACCTACCAACTGGTCGGTGACCCGCCAGAACCTCAAACCCTTCTTTGGGATGCTGGGCCAACACAATGGGGCTACACCAAGAACCAGTATGTACTCCTTGATGGTAAAGCAGCACTCCATGATGATGGATGGTACCTCGAGCGGCCCGGCTCAGAACAATCCATCAAACTGAATATTCGACTCAATGCAATTGGAACGGATTCATTGCATGAAAATCAATCCCTCACATGGAACGGCCGACTCCGACAAATCGAACACCCTACTGATTTGTCCTTGGTGTTCACTCTCGATGATGCAGATGCTTGGGACAGAGATGGCGACCGTCTCGCAGACAGTTTCGAAGAGGCGACTGGCTTCAATTCAAACACCGTCGACTCTGATGGTGATGGAATAAACGACCGTGAAGAAATGGAGAATGGAACCGGTCCAAACAACGGAAACTCCTGAGGTGTTGTCATGCTCGATGCCTATCTCTACGAACTTAGCTGGATGTTTGCAGCCTTGTTTTTGGGTGTTGGGATGGGTACACTCACTGGAATTATTCCCGGTTTCCACGTCAACAATGTCGCATTAATTTTGCTTGCTTTGGCACCTGCACTACTTGGCATAGGGATTCCTCTCTCTGCTGTTGCAGGCATCATTGTCTCAACAGGAACGGTACATACGTTCCTCAATTACATACCTTCAGCATTAATGGGGGCGCCCGATGCTGATCAAGCGCTGTCGCTCTTACCGGGGCACCGAATGCTGTTATCTGGCAACGCTGCTCGAGGAGTTGCCTGGTCTGCAAGAGGATCTCAACTCGGTCTGTTTCTTTCACTCCCACTGATTATTTTGGCACGAATTGCATTTGGTCCTGAACTTGGGTGGTATGAAGATTTACGAACCATGTTACCATTTATTTTATTGACGATTTCACTGCTGTTATTAGCAACCGAAACGACTCGACTCGATTGGCCAAAGTGGTTGCAAATCACAACTCGAGGGACATTAAGTACCGATTCACGATTGGCTGGTTTCTTCTCAGCAACTGCCTTTTTCTTACTCACAGGACTGTTTGGATGGACCATCATTGGCCCACACTCTCTCCCAGCACGTTCTCCACTCGATATGCCTGGGGCAAGTCTGTTACTCCCGAGTTTGGCAGGATTGTTTGGTGTCGCAAATTTACTTGATATTTATGCAACAACATCTCACCTCCCACCCCAGAAAGAAAACTGGGATTTACCTCCTGTTCGACCATTATTGGTTCCATGCTTTTGGTCAGGAGTCGCTGGGGCATCAATGGGTGTTCTTCCGGGAATGACGGCATCACAAGCGACGGTTCTGGTCATGGGTGGTCGTAACGTTGCGGCAAAAATACAAGGCAAACAAGGTTTTGGAATGGATTGGGAAACTCGTCGTCTGACCGAATTATCAGATGATGAACTTCTCGAAATCGCAAAAGCAGAATCAGAAGAGGGTGTTGAAGGACCTCAAACCAAGCAAGATTTAGAAATTATTGCCATCCTGTCTGCAGTGAACACTGCAGTCACTGTATGTGTCCTTGGATTCCTCTACATCATTGGTCGTTCACGTTCTGGTGCTACCTTGGCACTCAAAGCCATGTATCCCGTAGATACTTGGAGCAGCCTTGAACCAACAGCTGATTTCATTCGATTGTTGGCCATTACTCTGGCCGCTGGTCTCATGGCTATGCCGATTATGCGGTATGTCGGCATGGGCATGTTGCGACTTCACGCTGCAATTCCACTCCAGCAAATGATCATGAGCGTCATTGTGTTCGTTGCAGCACTGGTGTTTGTCAGTACTGGTTTCATCGGGTTAGCTGTCCTCATTGTAGGAACCATGCTAGGACTTTTACCTCCACGGTTAGGTATTCGCCGTAGTCACGCAATGGGAGTCATATTGGTTCCAATTACTTACCTCCTCTTTGAGAACTTAGTCGATAACGCAGGATTCCTGTGAACTGAGTAAACCCGTTCTTCGGAAAGACAAAGGGAAAGTGATATGCCCTTAGTCCGAATCGTTAGCCCGTTGGTGAACCCTATGAATGCAGTTCTTCGCTCCCTCAGCCTCGCAGTCCTCATGGTTCTTTCAACAACAGTCCCGTTTGGAATCTCATCACTCGAAGAGACAGTTGAATCGTCAACTACTTCCAGTCGCTCAACGGCTTGTACTGGTGATATTTGCCTTAATGAAGCCCTTCCTAACCCGAACGGCTACGATAATGCAAGTTGGACCGGTGGCGAGTGGATGGAAATTCACAACTCTGGAAACACATCGGTCGATGTTCGTGATTGGTATTTGACCAACAAGGCATCGAAAGTACTGAATTTTAATTCAACCTCGATTGTTGATTACGATTCTGCAGATTCGACCAGCTGGGAAATTGAACCTGATGAATACATGGTCATCGCACGAAATGGATTGCCGAGTTCGGTCTTCTATCTTGCAAATACCAATGACATCATTACATTATTCAATTCAACCGGTGTTCAATTAGACCAAGCGACATGGACCTTTTCATCTTCCTCTCCTTCGGGCACAAGTCTCGAAGAAGACAGTATCAGTGTAACAGGTGATTGGGTTGCTACCAATGGACCAACTCCAGGTGCAATTAATTCAGGTAGCTCAACTGGTGGCCCAACCGTATATCCGTCTGATTTAGTCATCAATGAAGTGATGTCGAACCCTTGGCCATCAGATGATAACGCAACTTGGCCTGGTGGCGAATGGATTGAGATTTACAACTCCGGAATGAGTTCGATGGACCTCACCGGATGGTCACTCGAAGATGCTGCAGGAAATGCTCTTGAGTTTGACGCCAACCATCTTGTTGGATTTACCAATGATTCAAACTCGACCCTTATCGCTCCAGGTGATACTCGAATCATTGCAGTGAACGGCTCAGGGAACTCTGGAGTCCTAAACAATGGTGTGGAAACATTGTCATTGCTTTGGCCAAACGGTACCAAAGCGCAACAAATAACTTGGACCGATACAGAAGCAGGATTCGCACTGGTCGCAAGTACATCATCCCAATATTGGGCCTATGCAGCATACCCAACTCCAAATGCAAGTAATCCATTGGATTTCGCGCTGATTGCTTCGACACCATCACCGATTGAATTTGCAGAATTATTAACGAACAGCAGTTCTGATGGTGCTGCTTTCCCAGATGGTGAATGGATTGAACTGCTCAATACAGGCAACTCTACCTTAGATTTGTCTGGCTGGTCAATCATAGACGGTATGGGCAACGTCACCTATTTGGACCCGGGTTCACTCGTATTCAACCAAACTCAAGGTTCGACTTCGATCGACGCTGAAGGTCGACGACTGGTTCAGTTTAACGCAGGCACTGAATTGTGGGATTACTACAATCAACTTATGCTCAGAG
>JAPKCL010000137.1 GCA_028822955.1 Candidatus Poseidoniaceae archaeon | reverse complement strand
CCAACGCTTTGGTGGTGAATTTGGACCTTATCGTAAAGAAGGAACTCCAGGCGTATCTCTCTCAACCTTCAAAACGCTGGTTTGGACTTCGAATATAGGTGGCATGATTCTGGTCGTCATTGCTCTAGAGATGCTTTTCGTTCGGCAAATGTTCGGTTGGGGCCTTGCTTCCTTGATTTTGGGAGTCGTCATCGCTTTGTTTCCATCCAACTATGAAATTGTTGGAATGGATGATGGCCAACCTGCATCAAAGGATGATTAACTCAAACATTCATTTGAGATTTACAGCTCGGACATTCAATTTTTCCAGAATAATCATTTGGAATCATCAGTGCCGACTTGCACGCTTGGCATTTGATTTCCTTCGTACCGTCTGCGGAATTCCCACTGTTCAATACTCTGTTAATCGATTCAGGCCATCCGTCCTTGGTTGTGGATAGAATGAGTGGTAAGGCTACAATAATCATACAAGTGACAGATGCCATGATGGAGGTCATGATCATTGCGTCTCCCCAAGCGATTGATACCGGATTGACTTCATCCCCATGGAACAAGACACTCAATACTCCTGAAATACCTAGTATTCCGAGCGTGAACAATATTCCATTTCGATAATTGAGGTAAGTAAGGATACCTCCAAGTAAAAACCCAAGACCCAAAATGAAAGCCACTGGAGAAAGTAACCATGCTTGCCCCTCACCGACTGAAAAAATCAAAGCCCAAAAGATTCGAAACACTGCATAAATGATGATTCCTATACCGATTCCTTCAGCAAGTTCTCCCTCTTTCTGGACATAGATTTTTTGTGGCTGTACATAACCACCTTGGACATAGACTTTTTGTGGCTGTCCATATCCGCCTTGGACTTGCTGTGGAGAAATGGTCTGTTGGATGGCCACTGGGGCAGGTTGCATGCCAGCCTCGTCATTCTCCATCAATCGAATAATGACTTCTGATTTGTTACCAGATACGCGTAGACCACGGTCCTTACA
The DNA here is from genome assembly GCA_028822955.1 of Candidatus Poseidoniaceae archaeon. Lineage (GTDB taxonomy): Archaea > Thermoplasmatota > Poseidoniia > Poseidoniales > Poseidoniaceae > MGIIa-L1. Next base: position 3,031 of record JAPKCL010000137.1, on the reverse strand, counting down.
CAGGGTTTTTAATTGCAAAACCGTCATACTGTCGTAGTTCATGGTGAATGAACACGCCTCGGAATGATAAAGTTTTAGCCGTTAAATCAAGCTTCGATTTCGAGGACTGAACTTGATTCCGATGCTGCTCGTGCTTTCTTTGCTTCGACTTGACGGGCAAGGAAAGAAACGACATCGAGAATTTCAATATCTTCGTAGCGTTCATCACCTTCAAATTTGAGACATTCAAAGTGTGATACACACTTTGGGCAAGAAGTCAACATTGTATCTGCACCAGTTGCACGGATTTCTTCCATGCGAGTGACACGAAGTGAACGAGCGTTTTCGTTACATGACATCATGCTTGAGACTCCACAGCACATTGCATCTTCGCCACTGTGTTCCATTTCGACGATTTCTACTCCTTCAACACCAGCAATAAGTTGCCTTGGTTCTTCATAGATTCCCATTTGACGTCCGAGACGACACGGGTCGTGGTAGGTGACGGTTGTTTCTTCCTCTGCCTTGAGGTTCATGTCGAAACCGTTTTCAATCAAGAATTCAGTCGTGTGCATGACCTTTACACCTTCAAGTTCGTAATCACGGGCAAAGGTTCGGAAACATTCAGCACATGATGAAACAAGCGTATCAATGCCAGATTGTTCAATCTTCTTTTGGTTGTAGGCTTTGAGTTTGTCAAACACTTCATCGAGACCTTGCCACTTTTGATCGTGTCCACAGCACTTCAAGAAGTCCCGTCCAAGGTAAGATACATCCACTTCCATTTCATCGAATAGGGTAAAGGCTGAGGTTGTTGCATCACCGAGGTTCATGTCACCTTCATTGACGTGTGAGAACACCATCTCTTGGTCGAGGTAATCGACGCATCCAGGGTAATAGCCTATGTTGGAAGTCAATGGGTAATCTTGTACGGTGATGAAATCATCATTTGCTGTCTCTTCAGCTTCTGCTGCCAGAACTGCTTGCAACACAGTGTGAGCAATTTCAGCTTGTGGCCCACCAACAATGAGGGAACGGCGAATGTCAACATATGAGTCGTAATCAACCAGTTGTGGGCACGCGTTGGTACAAGCAGTACAAGTTAAACAAGAATACATCGGTACTCCGTCGTCTTCATTATTCCATGAATTGTAAATGATGTTGAGTTTATCTCCACCGTTGAACAGACGTACAGGGCAAGCATCGTCACACAAGTCACAGCCGTAGCACTTGTTCATCTCGAACTCATACCCTCGACCCATCGAGCGTAGGAGAACAAAGACCATTGCTCCAAAGGTCAAACAAGGAATGAACATTGCATAGGTGAGTTTAGCGTCGAGTGCCTTTGGGTTGGTGTGGTAGGTTGGGTTTTCAATTGCAGAAAATTGTGTACCACCAATTGCCATTTCTTCAGCATTTGAGAGGTTAACAGTCATTCCTGCAAGTGAAGCCGGGGCATTTTCGTCCCATACCAAGAGTGGCTGGAACGAAGCGATGGCAAAGGAAGTTTCAGTTTGAATACTGCTGTTGAGTGCAAGAGCACCACCGGCGATAACAGAATAGGTGTAGTCATAGGTACCAACTGGTAATTCAACCGTGGCGCCGAGACAATTGTCGAAGGAAGATACAACATCACCATTACTGTTGGTTACTGACAAAGTGGTCGTAATCATTGATACAGTTGAAATCTCGTTGATTTTTCGCTCTGAGGAACGGTATTCACAAACAAGATCGGTCGTGAGTGTTTCCACGCTTTCATGGTGGCCATCAGGGAATAATGCCAAATCTTCAGTAACGGTAAAGGAACCAGAAGTTTCCCAGCCTTCTCCACCATTGAATGTTGTAGCATCGGAGGCCGCGTTGATTCCGTTTGCAGCATCTTGATGTCCATTGGCATCGTTAAAGTCAGTAAGAATATAACGCGCAGGTTGGTAAATTACCCAACCCATCCAAGCAGTTGTTGGAACCGTTTCTGTTTCACTCCAGCCTCGGTCATCTGTGAATTCGTTTGTCGCATGGACATGAACATCAGTCGGTTGAGTGCGCATGGCTTCGAGTTCAGGATAGTAATCATGGGTTAATCCCTTGATTGTAAGCAATCCGCCTTGGTCCCAAAACCCATCATCGTAGGTGTCCCATGTAGCGACGGTTCCTGCTGTAGAAATCAACAGCGTTCCAATGAGGATTTGCTTTGCATGGCTTGGTTTGAACCCAGCACCCCATGCCTTGACAATCAATCCTCGTGCCAAGAAATACATACAGATCCAAGCGAGAACACCCGTCATCATCCACGGAATTGTGTTGAACGCATCAGCGAGCCAAGGTTCTCTTGTACCACATAACAAATCACCATGGCTATCGAGTTTACAAAAGTCCGAACGGTTTTTGGCATATAATTCTAGGAAAATATTGATTGAAAAGACGGAGATAAACCAGATGTGAGCCAAATAGACTGCACCAGCAGTAGCAAACCAGGGGTCTTCAACCGGTCGCTTTTCACGTCCACCAAGGAACGGAGGTAGAGCAAGAATACTGACTGGAATACCGGTCAGTGCTGCTCCCCACCATGCTGCGTTCCAAGGGAAGACAGGTTGGCCAACAATTTCGCCAATGAATCCGGTTGGGACAGTGAATTGAGGGAGGTATTCTCCCCAACGTAAGTATCCATATGAGAACAAAACATACCAATCAGGGAACACGAAACCAGCTTGTGCATAGGGGTCAGCAGCACCGTGAAGTGGTGGTGGAATCAACCATGCATAGAACAGAAGAACTGCCGTCATGAACGAAAGTAGTATTGCGTCACGAAGAACTTCGTGTGGCCAGAATCCATGACCAGTACGAGTCCTCGTACGCTTACCCTCGACTGCTTGCAATTGCTCTTTTTCTTCCATATAGGAAGAAGCCACACGTCCAAAATTCTCGATTAGTCCCATAAATTATCCCCCGAATATCAATGTGGTTCTGCAATGCCTTGTACCCAGACAATGAATAAGTGAATAATGATCAAGGTGGTCACGATAACTGGCAGAATAAAGACGTGTGGCTTCTT
>JAPKCL010000040.1 GCA_028822955.1 Candidatus Poseidoniaceae archaeon | reverse complement strand
TGGTTGGTAGAGGTGTGAACCATTTGTCTAAAGTGCCATTTTTTATTTCTTCAATCGCATGTTCATTGAATTGAACATACGATTTCCATGATTCAGTTTGCTCTTTTTCACCGCGTTCAGTTTTACGATCGATCGAATCATTGGCATAGGTGTTGCATCGTTCGAGATAGTCGAGTACAATTTCTTTCCGATTCACACTTTCACCTCATTGGTTGATGTTTGTCTTTGAGTTGGAGTTGCTTTTCATCATATGTATTTCGCGTCATCAAAAAAACTGCAGGATTGCCGGCCCACACTTCGTTGTCAGAAATGTCCCGAGTAAGGGTTGAGCCTGCACCAAGAACTGCATTGCGGCCTACTGAGCACCCTGCGATAATCGTTGCACCGCCCCCGACAACAGCGCCGCTATGGATGTGTACAGGTTGCCATTGTAGAGGATTTCCTGAAGGGGGGTATTTGTCATTGAGGAGCGTGCTGTTTGGACCGATGAATACTTTGTCGTCAAGTACGCAGCCATCCGCAAGGTATGCACCTCCTTGAATTCGACATTCATCGCCAACAACAACTTGGCGGCCAATATGGGCTAATGCACCGATGGAACAGTTTTCTCCAATCCGTGCATCCTTTCCAATATGGCAAGGCATCCATGCGACACTTCCTCTTTCGAGTTCGAGACGCTGACCGCTTGCTAAGCCCTCGTTTTGCATTTAATCCCTCATTCGTTTAAGCCGAGTTCACGTAGAAGCATATTCACATGTCCTTTGGCTTTCACATTGTATCGGAGCCAAGAAAACATTCCATCCGGTCCAATCACAAATGTAGAACGTGCACATCCCATGTATTCTCTTCCATAATTTTTCTTGAGTCGCCAGGTGCCATATGCTTCGTGCAGTTCGCCTTCTCGATCCATAAGGAGTGGGAAATTCAGTTCTTTTTTGGTGATGAATTTTTCATGAGATCCTTCTGAATCTTTCGAGACGCCCAGAACCACATAGCCTTCTGATGTCAAACGTGCCATGTTATCTCGGAAGTCACATGCTTGAGTCGTACATCCCGGGGTCGAATCACGTGGGTAAAAATACAAGATAACTGACTTTCCCGCATTGGAATACGCTTCTAAGTCATGTGTAATGCCGTTTGAGTCTTCACAATTGAAGAGTGGGGCGCTTTGACTAACTTCATGTGTTGTTGCCTCGTTCATGATGCTCGCACCGGTCCAAAGGACATGAAGCATTGCATTTGCTTCTATTTGACCGAATCCAAGAATTTAAGACGTGATTAGGCACTTTTAGGCCTCCGAGTCTCGCTTTCATGCAGCATGGGTGACATTACTTGCAGAATGGGTGAATCGATGATAGCCGACCGATTCTTTCAATAACCGGTGTGTGCTAAGTTGAATCATGGTGGCTACGCGTATGTCTCGACGATGTCGACGCTACTCTAAGCAAATTCAACGCACAAATTCCAAAATCGACCTCCAAACTATTGCCAGCACAATCCAAAGCGAGATGGATAAGCGCAATCTTTCGTACGATGAAGCACTCACGCTCGGCAACATCATCCAAAACCGTAGCGATCAACTCCCCGGGGATACAATTGTTTACGCCATTTCAGACCGAGATGCCTACCGGCGTACATTGGAACTCTACCTCCGTGACGCACTTTTGACTCGAACCGAGCAGATGCTTCTCTGGGAAGAACGCCGACGTCTCGGCATATCGGAACCGGAGCATGAACGCTTACTCGACCAACTCCTCCTCCAATGGCGCCGCCAAGGAAAGAAAGTCACAATCGCCCGTTTCGACACCCCCGGAGGTGAGTCATCTGCTTAAAATTCAATTCAATCAGTCTACTTTGGCAACGCTTCTTGTTTTACTTTTCATCGCCCCCTCATTCTTGATGGTTGTTGGCGCTGATAGCGAAGACGAACCAGCGACAAGCGGTCGTAACACACAACTCGATTTCTTCTTCCGAAGCCCAATCCAGTTGGGCAATTCCGGCTCTTCCGTTGTTGATGGCGGTTTGTTCCTTGAATCAGGTGAACACACTGTTTCCGTAGAGGTTTCTGCCACAGGCACAGGTGATGGTGAATTCTATTTGGTTCTCCAACACAAAGGCTCACCGATCCTTCAACAGTTTTCAGATGTCGCAACCGTTTCGATGGGCTATTACAACGGTACCGGAGGCACCCACGACTTCCCCTCAGTTTCATTTTCATGGAATGCTACGACAGGCGCTGGGCAAGAACTCCAAGTGAAAATAATTTCCACAAATGAAGACAGTAATCTTCAGTTGAATAATATCATCTCTCTCGGATTCGCATTCTCTGTCGAAAACAAACATTATGGCGAGGCTCTCGGAAATACTTTCCCTATTGATAGTTTTTCCAAAGCCACTAACCAACTGATATTGGGCAACAAAATCCACCCGCTTGACGTCACTGTTACAAATTCCGGTGTCAAAGCCATTTCGGCGCAAATGACAATTGTACTGGAGGAAAATGCATCATCGGCTACGAAACAAACACTTGTTTCTAGCACGGTGACACTTCAACCGGGATCATATCCTCCTACATCGTTGACTATGCAAGATTCAGGTATTCTCAGCATCGCCCTCGATGCGATTGCATTGACTGGCGTATGGAACCTTTCCTCAACCGTCACCTTTTTCGGGACAGCATGGAGTGAGACGGTGATAGTCAATGAATCCTGGGTTAAATTCTCAGATTATAATGCGGAAGTTCTTGAACCGTCTACATTGATTGCTGAACCCGGGGAATCGACTGTCCTAACGTTTATTGTCAAAAACACTGGCGACAAAAGTGACCTGTTTACCATCGCAATGACTGAAACTGCAAGCCCCGCTTGGACCACAGGAATTGCGCCTGCTTTTGGTGCAACACTCCCCCCTGGCGCAATCCGCCTCGTCTTAGTGGAAGTCGATGTGCCAGCGACTGCTTCCCGGTCTGATACGAATAAAATCACTCTCACCTTTACCTCCAGCCAGGGCGCCACAAACTCCCCGCCGACAAATTACCAACTCGTCGCCAGTGCGAGAGTAATGGTTGGCGATTTCTTCAACGGTTCAGTCACCTTGACTCAAGGCGCCCTCCCTAAGGCAATCACTCCGGGCGGTTCTGCCACATTTTCGGCTGTCGTCGAGAATACAGGTAGTGTAGCGACATCATTTTCGCTCATGACGGGCCTTTCAGTCAATGCATTAAATTGGACAGTCGAAGTCAATCCTTCGACCACCCGAGTTATTGCTTCAGGATCCACGGATCTCGTGCAGGTCACTCTTACAGCCCCGCGGATTCAAAACCCAATTGTTCTCAGTGAGCACAATATGGCGTTCGACCAGCTCAATGTTTGGATTCAATCGCAACCGATTGGGGGCGGCATTCCCTATGTCGATGAAGCACCACTTCGGGTATCACCAATCATTTCCGTCGACCCAGGGCTTAGCACAGAAGCCTATACATTGACTACAGAGGAACTCGAGGCGACTATGACTGGTACAGTTTATTCAAAACACGCCGACCTTAACCTCCGTGTCCTCCACAATCTGCCAAACGCACTCCTTAACGAAAAGCTTGACGCTACCATCACAGTGACCAAGAGTTTCACTGCCAGCAACTCTGGTGGTTTCAGTGAAGCGCCTCGATGGGATGTTTCGATTTCCAATCCTTTGTATACGGAACTGAACCCAGGCTCGAGTGCAACTACGTCACTCAATATCGCAGGGCCTCAATCGGGCCAATACCCGCTCGCAGGCACCTTTACCTCAACTGTCACCGTAACTCCGACCCTCAATCCCGCGCTTAATTTGGCGGGGGTAGCAACCGTCCCAACAACTCAAGATTACGAATTAATTATCCCCTCGATCGTTAAGGGGGAATTCATCGAAACACCATTTGCACCATACGATGTTCGTGTCGGCGTGGCTGAAATGATTCCAATGTCCTTTGCTAATTTCGGTAATGACGCAGGGTCTTACCGCCTTCGTGTCGTCAATGACCTTCCCGAAAACTGGTCTGCTAACTTCAGTGATGCAGATTCGATAATCAGCAATCTCACAGCAGATATCGCTGATGGAACTGTTGAAGGTCCAAATGGCAACAGAACTCACATTCAATCTGTAACATTCAATATAGTTACCGATCCTTTAGCGCCTGCCGGATTATCCCAACCGATCACAGTCCGTATCGAAGATCCGGTCTCTGGTGAACTCATAGGTGACGAATTTGTGTTTAATGTGCTTGTTGGCCAAATTTTCAATGCCACACTCTCTCCGACAAATCAAACGCAACATATGGATGTTTCAGAGCAAACATTCACTTCGATTTACATACGTAACACCGGTAATGCACCTGCCGACTTTAACATCGCACTTGACACGACATTGGCAGGATCCGTCGACTTTGAAATCGAATCGCCTAGCAATTCAAAAATATTTATTGCAGCTGGGTTTGAGGAAGCCATCCGGATTAAAATGACGGCAAATTCTGGAGCGAATGCCGATGGATTCTACATGGCCACAATTCTCGTTTCTGCGAATAATGGTCAAATCATGCTCTCTTCAAACATCGTTGCAAATATTTCGAAGTCTCCTAGCTTCGTGATTACTGCGCCTGCCCAAATGTCTGTGACGCCCGGGATGCAAGAAAAAGTCGACTTCGAAATCCAGAACAACGGCAATTCACTTGAGTCAGTAACTCTTGATTTCACAGTTGAAAACATGACGCTTTCCCTTGACGGTAGCCCCCTTTCAAACCAAGTATCAATGACACAAACGATTGCAATCGGTGAATCCTTTATTGGCCAGGTAATCGTCTACGTTCCGAGTATTGGTGGAATTACTTCCTTGACCAAAGGCGATTCCTATGATCTCACTATTACCGTTCTAAATACATCTTCTGGATTGGCCTATGACGGTGCTAAACGTGTCGAATTGTTAGTCCAGCCATTGTTCATCGTGGAATCCAATGATTGGCCTTCGGAAATGAAATTCAGTCCCGAGTCCGACCGTACATGGGAAGTGACACTGACCAATACAGGAAACCAAGATGTTACCGTTTACGCACAATACGCCATTACACGCCCTGGACTTTCGAACTTGTCAGCCGATTGGGAAATGTTGACCGTATCATCACAGATTTTCCTTGAGCGGAATACCCCTACTGTTCATACCTTTACTGCTGTTGGAACTGTAGCAAATCCTCTCTTGTCGTTAACGGCTGACCTCACATTGTACCTATTCCCAGTCAACGCTTCTGTTGAAGGGGAGGGGGAATTTACTACTCAGTTGCTCATGTCACGCCTCTTTACTACAGGGGACATCGGAATTACCCCTCAAGATGATGATGGCCCGGTAACTCTTGACATGAAATACACTCATATTCCTATTGGGAATGGTTCTGATGTGGCCTATCAAATCGAATTATGCGATGCAGAACGGCTTAGGGACATCTCTGCTCTCGGGCAAAACCCATTGAACTACTCTTGGAACTTCACTCTTGTCGAAACAAGACCCGATGGCACAACTGTCCCCCATATCCTGGATTTAGGGCAAGAGTGTGGTGTCAGTTCACTTGGCCCCACGTCGCGATACAACCTTCTAGAACAATCACCTTGGAATCCATCATCATTCACCATTAATGCGAGCATTCCGGAACGAGGTGATGGATGGGACTTGACTTTCCGGTTGTACCACCCTGATGAAAACTCAAATTACACTCAATTTACCGAAGAAACCTTCACGCTCGTTTTAGCGGTCTTCGCCGATCCGGCCATTATGAGTATTACTTCTTCAAATGAATTCATGGAAGGAGAAGAGAGCACGATCACAGTTCTTGTTCGAAACCTTGGTTCAGCTAAAGCCCTTGACACGATGGTTTATCTTGAATGCGATGGTTTGGCTGTTTCAACTGCGAGCGATAAATCTCCTCGGCTGTTTACCGGAAGCGTTGCAAATGGACTATCTCAAGTGATGATTAAAGAGTTCAATGCCGGCAATATATATTCTTTCGAATGGATTGTAACTGGCGATACGGTCGACTGGTGGTCACAATCAGCAGATGTGAATTGTGTTGCATCGATTAATTCCTCCTACATGGTAAATAACGTTGAAGTAAATGACGAGCTACGTCTTAAGTCTGAAGTGATTTCATGGTCCCCAGGCGTTTCGAACAGTTTCATTGCCTGTATTGCATGTCTCCTTGTTTCTTTTATCCTCTTCCGCCTCACAGCACAGAATGATAATTTCCGCTTACTCGGTATTTATTCAGGAGTTCTTGGTCTCGGCTTTTCCTTCCATCTCTTTAACGAAACTTGGTGGGGCTTTGTTGTCCTTGGTCTTTCTGCACTTTGGATTTGGAGAGTCAGTTGGAGCAGTACTGAAGAATTCAGATTACTTCACGAAGATTACCAACGTGCTCGTAAAGGAGTATCCACCTTGTATTCCGACCACTTCGATGAATTGGGCAAAACACGCCGTCAACTCAGTATAATTTTGGCTGTGCCAGTTCTTGGTATGCTCGCTATCGTTTTGGGTGTCCCTCCTCGTATCACTGTCGACCAAACGAACATGATCAGTATAGTCGCTTATGTCACGGTTATCATCGTTGGAGTCTGGTTACTCATCAAGCGAGCTGACACAGCGTATGGCTCTCTATACGGCCGACTTACCGACCTTGAAGTGAAATCAATACGGCTTGAGAGAGACCTAAGTGACCCTGCTCGTCTCTTTAACGAGCTTGCTGCTGATGGCTTAGATCTCGATGAAATATTCGGTGATGCTGAATCTTCGAGTTCGAACGAGGAGGTGAATGACGATGTCTGATATGAGTTCAGTCGATCCTGCTGCTGAAGAAAAGAACAGTGATGTGTTACCTCAATTTGAGGACGAGGTGGATTCAAATCCACTCCCGCCACCATCATCACAAGTTCCACCACCGCTACCGCCAGGCGCTACCGGTTATTCCCCAACTGATTCACAACCTGGTGTTCAAGCATCTGCAGAAATGTCCGAAGAGGCCATGGAAATGTCTCGTCAACTCGAAACTCTCGTGATGGGTGTTGCCCAAGATGACACCAACTCACTCGCAGGTACAGAACTTGAAATCGGAGAAGCAAGGAGATTTTTACATTCGCATAATCTTCGTCGTGCTTTGGTGAGTGTGAAAAATGCGGAAGCATCATTGATTAATCTCGAAGAAGATGTCCTCTACCTTCGACGCAATATTGCAATGTTACATCGATTGCTGAATGAAAAGAAAGTGAGTGAACACGATATCGAAACGATTCTCCTCCGACTTCGTAGCGCCACTGGTGCTGCTGAGATGGGTGACGTAGGCGGTGCTGCTGGAGAAGTTGAATACCTCGTTGATGATTTGATCGGCGGAAATACTTCGACTCTCAATCCGTTCCTCTTCCGACATTTCTGGATGGGACTCGAAACACGCTGGCCTGCAGGTGGAGATGAAGGGGTACTGGTTGTTCGTATCATCAACGATGGACCTGTGGCTATGCCGCCAATGCGCCTTGCTCCACCAGTCCCTGAAGGTTGGACCTCGACTCCGGCTTCAGTTGACCTTCCAACAATCGCTCCTGGAGGAAATCTCCCTGTCCGATTCAATGTGGCTACCAACCGTCGTCAAAATGCCGATGAAGTGCCTCTCTCGCGCAAACTTGCAATTACCACGGGGTATGAAATCCGAACTGGTGAAGTTTTCCTTACCATCCGAGCTCAGAATCGTTCAATGGAACCGATTTCAGATGTTCTTCTCTCTCCATGGTTCCCACCTGGATATACTTCCGATACTATTCCTTTCGTGGAACGTCTTGTTCCCGATGAAGTGGCCATTATTCGTATGCCACTTCGAATCAACATGAAATCAGGAGGTACTTCCTGAATTCAATCCTATTCCCCCCATTATATGGGAGGTTACAAAAGGTGAACTTATGAAAGAAAATACAAACGAAAAAAGCGATACTCTCGCAGCGATTGGTATTGGTGCCATGATTGTCTTCATCGCATTGATTTTGGTTGCTGCAGTTGCTGCGGCAGTTATCATTCAAACTGCGGAGAAGTTGCAACAAAATGCTCAAACGACTGGTTCCGAGACAACAGATATGTTATCTTCGAAAGTCCTTGTTATGAGCGTTATAGTCCCTTCAACTGATGCATTATACATCACATTTGAACTTGCACCGGGTTCGTCTAATATGGATCCGCGTGACGTTGATTGGTCCATTATCTGTCAAAGGGACGGTGATAACGACGGGGTTCCTGACACAGGAGGTGCAGAATACGGCACATTTGCCGCAGCATCAACCGTTGGTTCAGCAGCACCTGTAAACGGCCTTTTAGTTGCTCACACAACCTATGACATCACAATCCCAGCAGGTGATTTGACCAATTGTCCTCCGGCTCAAAATGAAGACCATACCCTTTTGATACAATCTCAAGCAGGTGGTTTCACATTTGAAACTTTGAATTATGGTTCAGATGTTACTGCAGGGGCGGTGGTCGTATGAAGAGAGAATCTCAAGAAATTCAAGATGACAAGTTTGCAGCGATTGGTATTGGTGCAATGATTGTCTTTATTGCACTTATTCTGGTTGCCGCAGTTGCAGCAGCCGTTATTATTCAAACCGCTGAAAAACTCCAACAGAATGCACAAACAACCGGTGAAGACACTTCCAAAAACTTGGCTGGAAAACTCTTGGTTAACGCTGGATTTGTGGCCACTGGGGCACCCGGTGCACCGGCTACCTACACCGCTGATGACGCATACACACTGTATGTCCGTCTCGCACCTGGTAGTAAACCAGTGAAGATTAATGAAATTAGTTTCCAAATCATGTGTAATAACGGTATCATCGAAGGTATCTTTTCAGTTGCACAAGCAGGCGATATCGCACTGTTGGACCAAGGCGATGGTGCTGTTCTTGGTGGCAATACGGAACTTCAACCAGGTCAACCATATGTTCTTTGGATTGACGCAGACCAAAATGGAATTGATTGTTCCGCTAACAATTTCGATGATAACGTTCGAGACACGACCATCCAACTCTACATTCACGTTGGAACAGGTGGAACAACTTACGAAGTTCTTACCCTGGGTTCAGATGTCGCTGGCGCTGAGGTGATTTGAGACTTCTTTGCTTCGGCTTAGAATGTTAAGGAGGAATATGTATGGCATGGCCTTTTAGTAAAAACACCGCTCAAAACCAAGATGCAGATGCTGCTCTTACGGAAGAACGCCTCAAAATAATGGCAAATATCGCCATTGAACAGGTACCTCTTCCTGAGGAAGGAGAACTCAACCCTGAAGATGCTTGGACCATTAGCCCTGGACTCACCATGGCTCGTCTCAACAGCCTTGGAAGTGTACCGACCGTTGCTGCAAGTCTTTCAACCGTAGCAGCAGCTCCGACCCAAGTGAACACAACCGTGGACACCTCCGGACTTGAACGGCTAATCAGTAATCGTCTCGACATGGTTGAAGACGTCTTACGTATGGTGGAAGTTCGATTAAGTGAACAACCGTCTGGAACCCATGGAGAGGACTCACATTTAGAAGGTGATGGGGAACATTCCACTCACGCTGGTGATACAATCATCACCGCTTCAGGTGAGACAATTACCGCAACTGGTACTGACCGAATGATGGGAACCGACGATGCTCCTCTGGTTGAATTGTATGAAGCACAAGCTTTGGCTGCAAATCCATTTTTGCACGCCCCTTCTTTTGGTGCAACAGCCGATACCAATCAAGTAGGTGCGCCTACAATTTCAGCCCTTTTACTCGACCACATGTCGGGTATGGCAGCGGTAAGTTTTGCTCAGAAAGCGATGGCTTCCGGTATGCTTTCCGATGATGAAGGTCGAAAGGTACTCGCAATTGTTCAACTTGCAGAACCAGGACAATCAGAAGCAGCCCTCGACGATCATTTGACGCACAAGGAGTTGCTCACGTTTTCATCGCTTGTAAGTTCATGGCGAAACGTGAAATCACTTCGAGGTGAAGTCTGATATGGGTGCTTCGGTCGGGATTGGAGGTCTCATCATTGGGATCTCTATGTTGTTGGTCTTTTCAATGGCCGTCACAACATTGAGTAATCAAACGGCTACCTCGCTGGAAGCTATTGAATCTGCTCAGCAACCCGACCCAATTACCACGATTGATAATGCCAACTTTATTCCAATCGCCGTACATTCAATAGAGGTCGTATTTGGAGGAGCAACGAACAGTTATCTGGACGGTTTTCTCACATCTTCAAGTTGCCCTGGATTTAGTGCAAGTTTCACAGTTGTCGATGGTATAATTGAAGACAGTGTAGCCATTCAAAACCCAGGTAGTTGCTCTGTAGTTCCTACGGATATGACAGTTGATGGGCAAACCGATGCCGGTGCTAATTTCGATGTAGTCACTCGTGGTTACCTTTTTGCAAATTTAACCAACGGTGGTGCTGAAACCATCTCAACAGACACGGCTTGGTTATTCTTTGATGGTCTCTCGCCTCAAACAATCGCATCTGCGGGTTTTGTTGTTGATGATTTTGACAACTGGTTTTCCGGTGAGACTGTTGAACTCTTTTGGGACGATGCCAATGATCATACTCGAATCAGTTTGACCGTTGGTGAAACAAGTGTGTCTCGAGTAATTACATCCATCTGAGGGATTTGAATGGCAGACGGCGGTGCATCTACAATCATAATGCTGGTTACGGCATTATTGATCTCAAGCGCTGTTAGTGCCGTTCTTGTCCAAGAATGGTCAGCAACATCTCGTGCAATTGAACTTCAACAGGAAGGGTTACAGCTTTCAGAAGAGATTGGTATAGATTTTGCTGGTGACCCAATGATGGTGTCACTTTCGACAAATCCTGGTCCCAAAGATATTACTTTTTACATTCAAAATACTGGCAGCCATACGATGGATGAATCCACTCTTGGAGTTCTTGTAGACGGAGTGAACGTCGATGTTGATTCAACAGCATTTGTACCAGCAGGTTCTGGAATATGGTCTCCGAATGTCTTACTCGAAGTAACGCTCGTTGTCGGAGCGAATGAATTTGACGATGGTCAAGAAATTTCAATTTATGCAATTGCGAGATCTGATGATGTATCGGGCATCTCGGTGAGTGCAAGTATGAACGAGGAGGTGCGGTTGAATGAATAAGAACTCGAATGAAAGCGATCCATTCACAATGGCACATAAACCGGTTGAGGATGGTTTTCCGTACGACCTTGAAACTGATTCACTTGCTGATTCGATGGGTCTTCGCCTTCCAAACCGTTCTCTCTATGTTCTCCAAGGCGCTGTCGGTGGCGGTAAATCGTTGGTTTCGCAACGTCTTGTCTATGGCATGATTGAAAACGGCGTCAAAGTACTGGTCATTACCACAGAACTGACAACACGTGGTTGGATTGAACAAATGGAGTCGATTGGATACGGAATTACAGATGCTATCCGTGAAGGAAAACTTATGGTTTTCAGTCGCTTTGGTTCCATTGCAGAGTCCACACCTGATGTGGGCCTCATTCAACTCCTCGAATCTGAAGCAGTCGGGCTTGCCGATGTCGTCGTTATTGATTCAGCAAGTTCGTTGATGCCTTCTGACCTTGATGATGCGAGTCGGTTCCAATTAATGCAACGCCTTCGTCAAATTTCTTCACAAGGCCGTTCACTTATGCTTTGTGTTGACCCCGTTGAAATGGATGAAAAGTTGATGCATAATCTTCGCAGTTCAGCAGAAGTTGTCTTGGATCTCATGACAACGATGATTGGAGGCGAAATCAAACGTAACGTGGTCGTAACCCGTTATTTACGTGCTGCAGGACCAGTTCAAACATCAATCGGATGGCGTGTTGAACCAAGTATGGGCTTCATTGTCGATATTACTGCAGTGAGCTGATGGAGGTATTGTGATGGCTGAAGATGAAACTCGATTTGCTAAGGGCGACCTTACTAGCGTCATGAATGCTTACCCTCACGTAGCCAATTGGGTTCGTGATTTCGAAGCACAATACGGTACACGCCCGATCTATTACGGACCTCTTGACAGAGATGCCAAAAAGCAACGTCCTCTGAATTTGATTTATCTTGCGAAAGAGCCAATTTTCATCCATATTTACGAGCCACCGGCTGATGAAGAAGGTGGAGGGCAGGTTCTTTGGTTTGGATTGGAGCCACAATTGACCGAGGAAGAAGAAAACATTCGTCGCGAATTAGTTGAAATCCTTTTGCAAGAAGCACCATCTGCTCCTTCCTTTACAACCGATAATGAATTCGAATCAATTCTTTCCCAAATGATTGAAAAATATACTGTTCTCGAATCCGAACTCACAACCTCCGTACGCCGTCAAGGACGTATGTGGGAAATGATGGGTTTGGATGACAAAAGAATGATTGTCACTCCAGAGCAACGTGAATTATTACAGTATACCATTATACGTGACTTGATTCGAAATGGACCATTGGAACCTTTGCTTTCAGACGAGATGCTGGAAGATATTCACTCAATTGGTCTGAAGCATGTACATATGGACCACAAAGTGTTTGGAATGGTCACCTCCAATATACGATTCCGTGACCGAGATGTCCTCGCTCGGTTCTTGCGTGCAATGTCGGAACGTATCGGACGACCAGTCTCAGATAACAGGCCAATTATCGACGGTGCTTTGCTTGATGGTTCTCGTATCAATATTATTTTCTCTGACGATGTTTCAATGCTCGGTCCATCGTTCACTATCCGTAAGTTCGCTGAAGAAACGATTTCTATTACTCAATTGATTGCATGGGGTACGATTTCATCTCAAGTTGCTGCTTACATTTGGATTTGCCTTGAATATGGTATGTCAGTGCTGGTTTCGGGAGAAACAGCGTCTGGAAAAACAACGACTCTCAATGCGATTTTACCGTTCATCGACCACAATGTCAAAATCTATTCTGCTGAAGATACACCTGAAGTTAAGGTTCGCCACAAGATTTGGCAACGACTGGTCACTCGTCAGTCGAAGAATGAAGATTCAAGTGTCGAAATGTTCGACCTCCTCAAAGCAGCTCTGCGTAGCCGTCCACGATACATCATCATCGGAGAAATTCGTGGTGTCGAAGGTGCGACAGCCTTCCAGGCAATGCAGACAGGTCACCCAGTTATTGCAACGTTCCACGCATCATCAATCGTAAAGATGATTCAAAGATTTACAGGTGATCCAATCAATGTCCCGATTCGTTTCTTCGATAACTTGAATTTTGCGATTTTCCAAGAAGTTGTGGAAGCACCAGGTGGTGGAATCGCTCGACGTGTCACAGGTATCGATGAAGTCATCGGATACAATAAACACAGCGACGGTGTCCTTACACGTGGAATGTTCGAATGGGACCCTGTAAAGGATAAGCACTATTTCCGAGGAATGTTCCAAAGCCATTTGCTCGAAAATAAAATTGCTGCAATGGCTGGATTTGCTAATAAACGTGATATTTACGATGAAATGCTCAAGCGTGCTGACGCTCTTCAACGCATGGTTGATAGAGATTTAACGCATTACGATGACGTCTTTGATTTGCTCGGAATTTATTACAACAGTGGATGGGAATACTTCGACAAGTCTGTGGATACTTGGAAAGGCATAAACCATGATTGAGGGATGATGTATGCAGCGAATGTCTTACTGGCAAATCGCTCTACGTCGCGTAGAAATTCCAATTGTTCAATTCTTGACTTTTATGGTCGGAGGAGCAGCCCTTGCGGGTTTGATCTTTTCGTTCATCTTCATTTATGTGACGGGAGGAATGGGTGAGCAAGGCCTTTTCTCTGGCTCTGCAGGCGTTCTTTTCATTATAATTTTACCAATTATCACTGGTGGTGCAGCGTTAGGGTTCCCCCTTCTAGAAGTTCGACGAGCTGCAAACCTCATCGAGAAAGAAATGCATATGTTCATCACACGAATGGGTATTCTCTCCTTGGGTGAAGTCGCTGCTCAATCTATATTCGATATTCTCAAGCAAATGAGCGATTACGGTGAATTGGCAAAAGAAGTTAAGCGGATTGAAATTTTAGTTGTGAAATGGCATACTTCGTTACCTGAAGCATCCCGAATCGTGGCTCAACAAAGTCCGAGTCCTCTGTGGGCTGATTTCCTTGACAGAATGGCGTTTTCAATAGAAGCAGGTCAAGCAATTGATGATTTCATGCGCTCAGAACAAGAAACGATTGCAGAGCAATACGCTACCTTGTATGATACTCGCCTTGAATCGGTAGATACAATGAAAGAAATCTATGTTTCATTGAGCACTGCGGGACTTTTTGGTTTGGTTATTGCAGGTATTCACTTGGTTCTTTTCGAAGTTGGTTCTGCCAGCGATACTCCAATTATGGTTGCGAGTCGGATGCGTTTCTTACTCCTCGCAGGCTTACTGTTTACCATCATTCAAATCGGAGCGGTATTCGCATTCCGTGCTACTATTCCAGAAGATCCAACCTTTGCTCGTGACGAACTTGATACACCCTTCCGAATCAATTTCTTCCGTTCCTT
>JAPKCL010000136.1 GCA_028822955.1 Candidatus Poseidoniaceae archaeon | reverse complement strand
GTTCCTGTGAGGTTGAAGACAACATGTTGAGTTCGAGGAATGACAAGTTCCGACCATGGCGTCATTGCAGGTGTGACATCAAAGACAATTGTAGGTGGTTGATTGACAAGTTCAATGGTTCTGGTTTCTGAGACACAATGCCCTGCATCGTCACATACTTCCAAAGTGATGACATGAATACCATCGGACAATTGACATCCCATATTCGCATAATTTGTATTTACTGTGAATGGAACCCCATTGGTCATATCTTGTCGAGTAATCCCCTGCCCGTTACCCAGCCCCTGTCCGGTACATGACGCAATAATATCCCCATCGAGGTCACTTGTCCATGTGAACGAGAGTTGATCATCATCAAGGTCCCACGATTCGGAGGCATTGAATTCCACAGGCCCTTGCGAAATGAACACTCCGAGATCAACCGGTGTTGACCAAACCAAATACGGGGGTTGATTGTCGAGAGGGAGAACACAATTGACCAAACGGTCTTGGTCAAGCACGGTATTGGTAGAATTCGAAACGCTGTCATAACCACAGGAAATGGTAACCGTTGTGAAATTTGAAGCCCCAGTATTTGTCCATCGTTGACCGATAAAATTTGGCAGTGAGAGGTAGCCTAAACTGTTGGTTAAATCTTGCATTACTGGTTCAAATTGTGAAAAAGAAACATCAACATTTGCTCGAGGAATACCATTGGTATTGTTGTTCACCACCCAGACATTGATGTCATAAGCAACATCGACTGTTGCTCCAGAGGCAATGGTTGGGTACGATTGATTCAAATCGACATTGACCGGTTGATGCAGATGCAAATCCGAATTTGAATCGAGTTGTAAGACCGTTGAAGTCAATGCTAAATCGGTAAGTGCAGACCAATTCACTTGGCTGTTGATGAGTTGGATTGTACCACTGCATAATGAAGAAACTGTGTTATCAGAGCCCGAAAGGTCGAGATGATTGGTCAATAAAACGCACCCTGTGCCACTCAAAGTACTGTTGCTGAGTTCTGAAGAGTAGTCATTATGGTTTTGCCCATCCCATTCAATTCCAGAATGGTTACCCGTCATGGTGAGTGAATTTATTCGGGCTGCTGCTTGATAGATGTTCACAGCAGGGGTGCCTGATGCACCGCTTCGTTCCGTATCAATATCTAGACCATCGACAGTGATGAAACCACCTTGCTGACCGAGTGTAAGTCCCGAATTATCGACATCGAATGGAGCGTGATTTGGGTCGTTCTCGGCCAAGACAATATCGTTCAGCCATAAATCGATAGAGTCTCGAATGAGGATTCCTGAACCTGCAGAATTGGTTACGGTACACGTGGAACATCCGACATCGTGTTGTGGGTGTATTACCGTCTTTGAACGATCGAAGACCATACCTGCTTTTTCTTCATCAGTTGTCCCACCCAAGCCGTTGTACTGCACGGTGAAGTTGGTGAGTTGTGTATCGATATTATCGAGCATGTGTAGTCCAGAAAAACTGTTATTTTCAAGAACCGACCCCTCGATTTGAACCGAGGAATAGTCCAAAAAC
This sequence comes from Candidatus Poseidoniaceae archaeon, assembly GCA_028822955.1. Lineage (GTDB taxonomy): Archaea > Thermoplasmatota > Poseidoniia > Poseidoniales > Poseidoniaceae > MGIIa-L1. Next base: position 2,504 of record JAPKCL010000136.1, on the reverse strand, counting down.
ATTCCAGTTTCGGAATTGTTGTGCAGATACACGTCACTTCCTTGCCATTCTGCCTTGTATGAATGGATTCCATGGCCGACAGAACCTGAAATCTCAAGTCCATCAAAGACTGGAGCTGATGTGAAAATCCATGTGATGGCAAGACCGGCTTTGTGTGGGCCTTGGCCAGGGTCACCGGAATCTCGGATCGTTAGATTTCGAAATGTTGTGGAGGAATCTGCATAATATAACCGCACACCAGTTGAAGTCGAATTCTCTACCAGAGTGTTCTCAAACCAAGCACCGGTTGAATTGACATCGATGGCTGCAAAAGCAATGTTCGGGGTTTTCGCACCCTCTCCACCGGTGCCTCTAACGGTCAAATTCGTGAAGTCGGCAGTTTCATAGTTGGTGTAATTGGAGTGGTTTTCTTTATCGACATATACGCCTCTATACATCGAATTACTTACCGTACAATCTCTAAAAACCGCGCGTGTATATCCGCCGTCATCGATGTGACGAACGACGATGCCATGGTCCGAACGGTCAACACTTAGATTCAACAATAATGGTTGGCTATCTTCTACCCAAACACCGGCAGAAATAGCCCAACTGGAGCCACTGATGTTACTCATTACGAGGTTTTTCAAAACACCACCAGACCCGCCCCAGATGTTGATTGCTCGAGTGAGGTGGTCGGTAAAAACCGCACCGTCGACAAGTGGTGTCGAGCCAGAACCAATTGATAATCCAAGACCGTAACGCCAATCGCCTTGGAAAGGAAGCACACGACCTGCTTGATTGATGACAAGGTCGTAAATGAGTGGTGATGAAGAACTAAACATATCGATTCCAACGCGGTCCGGGTTGAGTATAGTGAGGTTGTGAATGATTGGATTCGCACCATACATCGTCACTCCGTAGATTGAATCTTCAATTGAAAGATTGTTGAGGACAGAACCACGGTTGTTTGAACTGCTGTTGAATTGAATCCCGTCATGGTCTGAGCCCGTCGATGAAGTCAATGTAACTGGGCAAGCAATCGTCCCTTCAATCGTGAGACGTCCTTCGATGTAAATCCGAGCGCCTGAGCCCATTTCGACATCCGTACAGGGCGAAATGATGAGTTCATCAAACACTGAAACAGTATAGGTCGAAGCAACTGAAACAGTGCCTGACCATGTGGTTTGTGCACGTGCATTGACTGAATAATCTACGGGTTGAGTTGTGAATTCAGTAATCGATTCATCACCATCAAATGCGGCAGGAGAAAGTCCTGCAAAGGGGGTTACCAGCAACAAAAAAAGAACAATCCAAATTCCGAAAGGAGTACGATACTGGATGTCCATACCTTTGGGTGAATGAAAAGGCATTTGAAGGGTTCGATTGAATGTGAGAATATGCATCATACAAGCCAAGAAAATCATTCGCAAGCAATAAGAATGTTCTTGAATTCGACTGTTTATGCCCGAAGCATTTGTGTTGTTCAAGACCCAACCTGCTCATGAGCGTGATGTCTATCTTTCTTTGATGGACCATGCAGCAGTTGCTGAGGTTCATGCCTTGTACGGTGAATTTGATTTATTGGTTCGTGTTTCGGCAGATAATTCACAAAACCTTACTCGAATGTTAATGACTGATTTTCGTCAAATCAAAGGCGTAAAGGATACACAGACGTTAATCGCTGTAGAATACTGAGGTGAATAAAATGGCTATTGGATTTGTATTAATTACCACTGAACCTGGCTCTGAAAGTTCGGTTCGAACTGCATTAGATGCTATTGAATACGTCACTGACAGATGGATGCTTTTTGGTGAATATGACCTTATTGCTCGAGTTCAAGCGGATGATGAATACGCACTGACACGTTGTATTGTGGAAGAAATTCGTATTCTAGAAGGAATTGCTGACACGAAAACCCTGATTGGCGCTGAACTTTAATCACAACAAAGAATGGAGTCGTGCCTCGAGTAGATTCGCTGCTCTTGGGCAACCTGCTGCCCGATGTTGAGTAATCGCTTCTTTCAGTGCAATCTGTCGTAGCGATGGTTCCAACTTCGATTGACAAGTCCACCATCGTGCATGAAGGCGATGAAGTAAAACATTATTCGGAGCCGAATTTGGTTTGGAGGCTTGAAGAAATTCTATTTTGGCTTGGCTGAGGTCATGTTCAAGCAATGATTCAACGAATGTCAAGCGAAGTGAATCACGGTGAAGAGGGTTCGACTGGTGGGTAAGTGCTCGTTTCGTACGATCGATAGCCGTAGCAAGGTGATGAGGATTCTTCTTCACTTCTACCAAGGAAGCTTTCGCCTCTAATCCCAAAATCAAGGCGTCATCTATTCCTCCAACAGAAATGAGTGTCGCCCGTAGAGTTTCTGCTTTCACGAAATTCTCTTCTGCTAAAGCTAATGCATGTTGGACCATAGTAAGGGCTACAATTGTTACGGCCCTTTGCTGAGGGGTTTCTGGAAGAATGATGTTGGAAATATACTGTTTAATTTGAATCACTGCATCTTTGGAG
>JAPKCL010000135.1 GCA_028822955.1 Candidatus Poseidoniaceae archaeon | reverse complement strand
AAGGAGGTGCCTTCGGGCGGCGTGATTGTGCCTCATCGACCAAGGATTGTTCTTCGAATACCTGTTCGGACAAGTCATTCCCTTCAAGACCATCTTGTTGCCAAGAATCTTCATTCTGATTGGTTTTTTTCCTGCGTGTAAATAATGCGAGAATGAATAAGGTGGCTAACAGCAATCCGACTTGAGCTAAAGGATTCGCTTCATCACCAATCAAGGAAGCACCGACTTGTTCGATTGAAGTTCGTTCAGGAGGTGCAACTTCAACGACCATCGTAGACTGCCCGGGTCGCTCAGGATTCTCATCCCAAGCCATTGCTTTAACGCGAACAGTTCCTGCCTTGCGGAACATATGGATTACGGTTGAACCAACCAAATCAGCATCGTTATCTTTTATTCCATCTCCATTGCTGTCAATCGTGATGTCCAAGTCCCACACTGTAGTTAGACCATCCAAATCATTCAACGAATCAATGGTCTGTTCTGCACTTAGCACACAGTCTCGGTAAGCAATACATTCGATGTTTTTCAAACGAACAATTGGTGGCATGTTGAGCACTTCAACCGTGAGGACTTCACTCGATTGTGCACCGTCGTCATCAGTGACGTGATAGATGATGGTATGCGAACCACTTCTATTCCATGCATATTCAAGAATATCTCCGCGAATGTCACAATCATCATCGGCTCCACCCATATCGTCGCTGTCAATTCCAGGGTCGATATCCCAACATTTGACCAAGGTTTCAATGTCACTTTGAGTGTCGGTTGAATTTCCTTCAATGGTTATACTTTGGCCTTCAGCAATTGGTAGAAGGGAAACTAAGGGTTGGATAGTTGGTGGAACATTTCGAATGTTTATCCATCGTTCTTCGACACGACTTGCTTCGCCATCTGTATCACTTACTTCCAAACGTATGGTGTGAAGTCCTGATGTATCCCATTGCATTGGGAAGGTTGAGGTTCTTCCCGAAAAGGAGTACATGAGTGAAGGTTGTTGTCCATCGGGCCACCATGTGTGAGTCAGGCTTTCTAAGTCATCAACTGAATCGAGAGCCTGACCTTTTACTACCACACTTTCATCTTCATCTAACTGCCAAATCTGTTGCTCATCACTTTCGATGAATTGATTATTTTTCTGTAAGGCTATTGATGCGCTGTGAGGTGCAATATTGGTGAAATATATGTCAAATGTGGCAGCGGTAGTTTCTGAATCATCATCAGTGGCTACTGCGGTAAATGTATGCCAACCTTCTGTTGCCGCTGTCGTTGTACAAACGCGAGTATAGTAGCCTTCCTTGCACAAGGCATTGGGCCAATGAACATCGACCACACCTGGCCAAACCTCTTCGGAATCGGAGTCATTCGCAAATGCATAGAGCGTGATTGGGTGCTCCACTTTCGCTTCATTTCGAGCACTCAAAATTTCGATGTTCGGATGTCTGTTTTCAATCGTCACCATCATGGTCGCTTTCTGTTCATCGCGTTCTTCGTCGATAACTGTGACTTCAACGGGGTAATTACCATTATTTGTCCATGACCAATTCACTAAACAAGATGCTGAAGGAATCGTTTGCCAAGCCCAATCCCAAGAACCATCATCGTACGGGATTTTGAAAAGGCAAGATACATCTCCACCATCCTCATCATAACTACCATTTGCAACAAGTTGAATTTCTTCAAGCGTAAGTGCAGAAGTATTGGTAATTTGCGGTGTTGGAAGCCGTCCAACAAACATCGAGATTTCTGCATAGTTATTACTCAAATTTGCATCTGCACTGTTCAATTGTTCGGGATCCGCTTGCCATGACACGGGAACAATGCCAATTTCTTGGTCGCTTGGAACTACCCAAGTGAAATTCACTTTATGAGCTTCATACGTTGCGAGTGAAGGGAGTATATGGGATGACACCAGACCATCAGGGTTCGTAATTGTCATGGTCGTAGGAATGCTGGAAGAGATACCTCGGTTTTGAATCGCTACTTCGACCATCAATTCATCACCCTGCAATATATTCCAACCCGATAATGAATTCAATTCTGTTACTACGCCACTTCGATTGCGTAACACTTTGGCAAATGTATCACTCGAAATCAAATCAAGTCCGATTAAATATTCATCTAATGTTATTGTTGTTGAACCGACGGCAGTGCCAAATGAAGAAGAACTCGAAGGTTGTATTCTGGCAACAATACCATGACTTGCCCAATCGAGCGCAGAACTGGAAGAGTCTCTCGCATCACCCATGTCGAGAACAGCGTATGCACTCCCGTTGCTTGCTGTGGTTAGCATTACGACTTGGTTCATTGCTTCATGATGCAATTCTAACGGTATGCCGGAAATTTGTGAGAAACAACTCGACGAAGCATTCACCCATACTGGTACTAAGGTATTGAGCGCTGTTATGTCGGCATCTAAATCGACAACGAGACATTTATCGCGGGTACCTGGGTTACTGTATTGGTCAACGCCCGTTGAATCGAGAGGAATGTATCTTTTGAGCCGGAAATCGATGACTAATCCAATGTCGTCTTCTGTGTGGAGCCAAGCAAAGTTTCGGGCTTCAGGGCAATACCATTGGTATCCAGTTTGGTCACCATCGCTGTTGATCGATGTTAATTCGTACGAAGCATTACAACCACCATAAGCAATAGTTTCACCGTAACTGTTGCGTGGTTTGCCAATATTGGTCACTTCCCATGTTGTGCTGTTGGTATCCGATGAAGGGATTGGGAAGGGAGTAATGTAATCGCTTGAACCCGACCAAGCAGAAGAAGCAGTAGTTGTTGTTGTCCATTGTTCATTTGCTCGAAGTGGGAAATCATAAACTTCCTTTACCGGACTGTAAGTGTTTGTAATCGTAATGTCGCCGAGTACTTGTGCGAGACTCGAGAGTCCAAAAGGTACGAATCGGATGTACAACTCTAAGTCACTGCGCATCGAAGACAAATCGCTCACTCGAAGGTATTCGGTTTGTTCAAACGTAATGAAGACGTTACCATTGTAGCCATCGAGGGATACTCCTGACTTGTCGAAGTTAGCAGATGTACGTAATGTATAGGCAAGAACTGTCATGTTGTCGACAGAACGTTCGGTAATGGCCATGACTTCCGCAGTCGTATCGCCATAGATTTCACCAACTGTAGCCTGAACGCCAGAATCGGTGACTAATTTTGTAGGGTCGAATGTTCCGGAATAGATCCATTTATCGCCAACTCTCCAAGTTGGTACATCACTGACTCCAGGAACTTCTGATGTGAATTGGACGGATGGAGCCTCCTCCAAATTCGGTGTGAGAAGTATCGGTTGAACAGATGCTAAACACAGTATTAGAACGAGCATCAAAGGAGATGCAAGTCGAACCGAGTCCTTGCCCATGGTTGGCCACGTTCGCAATAGAACATCAAGACTTCTCTTGAAGAATATGCGAAATCAAAGAAGGTCGGCTAATTCGTCCTTAATGATTTCAACAGCTTCTAGGATTTCGTCCTTGTGACGGGCACCAGTGATGACCATCTTTCCGCTTCCGAAAATCAAACAAACAACCTTTGGATAGTCAAGGCGGTAAATCAAACCAGGGAATTGTTCTGGTTCATATTCAACCTTGTCGAAAGGCAAGTGGAATGTCAAATTGTTCAAGTTGAGTTTTCGAGGAACACCTGCTTGTGGTTCGTTCGTGAACTTGTCCTTCCCATCATAATCTTCAGGGTAGTGGAGAGCGTAGGTAGCAACCATGTTTTGAACTTCAATTTCAACTTGGTCAAGATCCCAAGTTTCGATTCCAGCAGCACGAAGGTCATCGATCATTCGCTCAATACCAACTTTGATATTATCTTCATTCTTTCCACCGGTGCAAACAGCACGGCCGGAACGGAACATGAGAATCGCAAGTTTAGGGTCGACGACTCGATAAACAACACCAGGGAATTGTTCAGGTTCGTATTCACAATTCAGCTGGATAGCGATATCCGGCAAATCTAGTTCTTCAGCGACTCGGGTGCTCGCAACGACGTTTACCACAGTTAGACGTTCTTCATCAGTTGTCATAGTTGGG
>JAPKCL010000134.1 GCA_028822955.1 Candidatus Poseidoniaceae archaeon | reverse complement strand
TTTGGAAATTATAACAGCCATCATCTTCGAAAAATTCATCTCGCTCAATGAATTCATAGACGCCATTTGCATCCAAAGTATTTCCTGGCATTGCTAACCAACCGTTGGTACTACCGAAGTTCGCCAAATCATTGGACACTGGAGTCCATGTTGCAGAAAGACCATCGACCTCAATAATTGCGGATTCATAAGTCTGCGTTCCGTCTTGGAGAATCTTCAGTTGAATGGTATAATCGGATGGAATAGGTAGGCGCTTTTGGGAAGTGCTGGTCATGTCATGCTCCCCTCCGGCACTTGCAGCAGCAGAGCTCGAAAACATTCCAACTAATGCCTCAACGGTGACACCGACTACCAATGAATCTCCATCCTCTGTAGTTTCAGTCCGCATTATTAATTTGGCTGCGGAGTTTTCTATTTCTCGATTCATAAGCGTAGGCGAAATTTCAACTGTTGAAGTATCGCCGGTATTTGCGGCTACACGTATTGAATACGTGTTCACGGTACTCAAGAGATGATCTTGAGAATTTCCGATAAAAATAGTGGCGAGAGGAACTGAGAATTTGGTTCTGTCGTTACTCATGTCCTTTGATTCAGACCAAAGGGACTCTCCATCAATTAGAAGTTCAGCGGTTGCCGAAGAAAAAGAACCTCGCACCACAAAAGAAAGTTCATTTGAATCTTCATTCACACTTATCTCGGAGACTCCAGGGCTGCTTCCGATTTCTAGACCTGCAAGATAAGGAACACTAGTCAACATCAAGTATCCAACCAGTAGAGTAACTGTCTTTTGTCGGTCGATAGAATCCCATACGAGGTAAAAGGAGCCTGCCATAATACTAATCACAACAAGTCCAAACGGAATTGGTCCAGTAATATCTTCAAACCAGTAATTATTCAAAAACCACATTAAGACAAAACCAAGACCTGCCAATCCTAGACCAATTGGATTTGCTGTTTGAAAAAAAGTTTCACCTTTGACAACTGGTAATGTTTCAATCACTTTGGTAGCATTGACTGTCACTTTTTCAGCGACAACTTCTGCATCCATTGTATCGGTTTTTGTTGCGTTGGCTTTGTCTAGTAATCCACCCATTGTAATCCCTGCTAAATGAGCGTTTGACGAAGGGTATTATCAAAGCAACCCCTGGGAGTGCAGGTTTGGATACGATTACCGTAGGTTGTCAACGAAGCCGTCACAGACCGGGAGCCGAGTCGTACCAGACGAAGTCGTCTTCCTCTTCTCGGTTTTCAGTAAGTCGGCGACCTGCTACTGCTGCTGCAAGAACGACCATGGAGAGAGCCGGTACAACTTCGAAGCCTGGCAGGTAGACACCACGGACGTATACTGTGATCATTTGTGATTCACGAATACATCCACCGTTGTTACAAGCGAATTCGGATTCTGCATAGAAATCAAGGACGTGGTAAGCATCGCTCCATCCTTGTGTTTTCGGTGTTCGTGCCATGACACGGACTTTCGTTGCTGTTGGAATAGCATCAATTTGAACCTTAACTGCAGGCAAGTTAATTGTAAAGCCTGCTTCTTCAAGTTGCTCACGGCTCGACTCGGTGATTCCGACCTTCATGAAATCGATTTGATTACCGAGGTTGTAGACCTTGAACTCGAAGTTCTTGTCTTTCTTTGGCATCAATTGAACGAATGGCTCAACAGCTTCAACTTGAACCAACGAGTATTGCATGATATTGACAATCATGTTGTTCTGAGATGAAGCAGAGTTAATCGGAGGCAGAGAGTTGATCTCTTGAACTTGAGCCGAGACCGACAAGGTTCGACTTTGCATCACCATATACGGTGTAGCACGGACGGAGATTTGGAAGTCAACTTCCGAGTTACCGCCGATGTACATGTCACCAGGGGCCGCAGTTGCAAGGCCGTCACTGGTAACCAAAATGCTAATTTTTTCTTGGTAAGTAGTTGGATTATTGGCTGTGCAGGTGGTAAAACCATTGTAGGTTGAACCCGGTTTGACTTCAATGTTAATTGAAATCGGCGCACATGAAAGTGAGATAGCAGCAGTTGGAGTTTGAGCTGCAGCAGGAACTGCAACAATCATAACTGAGCAAAGGTAGAGGGCAAGCAGGAACAGAGCACGCTTCATCATAGTAGTCACACCTAGTAGTCAACCCCAGCAATGAGACCCTCATAACCATTGCGCCGTGGTGGCTCTAAAAATAGCCTACGTGGTCCTCAAATCCAAAAGTGGGCCCGAAGGGACTTGAACCCCTGACCCCCCGGTTATGAGCCGGGTGCTCCAACCAACTAAGCTACGGGCCCCTAAGCCAAGGGAATAGGCGCAAGACAAGAACTTATCTCTACGTCATTCAAACTGTGCAAGAGAGGACTGCGATGGTTTAATCCACTCACGGACATTGATTTCAAGTTCATCTCGAATATCTTCTGGAACGAAGATGAGGGCTCGTTCATTTGGTTGAGTGAGTGACCGAACCAGCGGTGAATGGTCGGCAGCATCGCGGCCATCTTCAAGCAGAATTCCTTGTTCATACGGCATATAGCCACGCTTGGAAATACGTGCGGTAATTATGTCGATTGAAGGAGTGTAACCCGCCGCTTTCACCATGGGCTCGAGCCTTGGTAAAACAACATCAATCATCTCGGTAGAAAGTCCTTCAATGCGCAAGGATTTGTGGAAATCACGACGTGAGAGGAGACGCATTGCATAATGCGACAATACAGTGTCTGTATGCTCTGCCCATTCGGGCAATGCCACACGTATGTGTGCATCATTGAGTGCAGCATATCCTTTGGCATCAAGGGCGGTATTCAGCAACATATTCTCAAGTGGTTGAGAGAGTTTGAGAGAACCTTCCTGAGCAAGTGTGCGTGCCCGAGAAAGCATTCGAACAAGATAATTTTGTGTTAGCATGTTGACCTTGTGGAAATAGACTTGCTGATACATGTGGTAACGGGTGACAAGGTAGGCTTCAATCGCAGGTAATCCCCACGATTTGACATAGAAGTGACCTTCTTTGTTCACCCTGAGAGCACGAATAACTCTCGCAATGTCAAATCCACCTATTTGTGCACCAGTATTCGCTTGGTCCCGAACCATGTAATCCATCCGGTCAACATCGAGTTGACTGGACACAATCTCCTTCATGAATGGAGGAATTACGATTCCATCGTATTCAGAATCACCATCCATAAGTGCGAATAAACGATTTCTACGTTGAGCACCAAGAACTTCGAGGAGTGCAATTCCAACTTCGGTATCTTTCGATTCCAACAGAACTCGGCCCCAATGTTCGTGTGAATGGTATGTTGCAAACACTTCGGGAGTTTCCAAGAGATGGGAAAAGGGCGGATGGCCGATATCGTGAAGCAACGCTGCCAAACAAATCAGTTCGCTGTCATCCTCGGAAACAAGGTCAGGTTGGACTTCGTTCAATGATGTAATCAACGACCTAGCCAGGTGGTAAGCCCCCAATGAATGTGAAAAACGGTTGTGGTTTGCGGCAGGAAATACATACTCACACGTAGAGAGTTGTTGGATCGAACGAAGTCTTTGAAACTCCCGTGTATCGATAATTTTTGCATGGTTCGCCGGAACAAAAATGTCCTTGTGAATCTCATCACGAATCACACGGTCACGCATGGCCATCCCCATGAAGCGGTCTGCTTTTCCATTAAAAAGGCCACGCACGCCATGAAATATGAAAATGAGAGAAAATATCAACGGAAGACGGAGGGACAATGCCTAAGCACGGGGCTTATGTGAGGCACAGTATGGCGGATCCTCTCAAGGACATTATGCTTAAGATAACTGATGATAATCCCGCAACCCGCGGGCAGAAGTTATGGGTTATGTTTGCACTTTCTCTGTTCCTCGTGGCTTCATTAAATTGGTATGCTATGGTTCGTGAACCTCAAGTGGTCGACATTGAAGACCTCGTCCAGCACAAAAATGAAGTTGTGTTGGTCGAAGGAAAAGTAATATCTTGGATCGAAGACCGTTACGGAAACGGAGAAGATCGAGTCGATTTAGTTATTGAAGACGAAACAGGAGTCATTCAATTTCGTTGGTTTTCAA
>JAPKCL010000039.1 GCA_028822955.1 Candidatus Poseidoniaceae archaeon | reverse complement strand
CAGGAAATTAGACCCAATCCAAAAATTAAATTTGCAATCATTTCGCCTTCAAAAGTCGTAATCATATTTATACTTCCAAGAGCGCCTAGCACTCCACAAATTATCGCAACGATACCGAAAACTTTCGGGCCACCGCTTCGGTTTTGCATGATGATCACTTGTTGACCCATGGCTGCGGCTGGGGCTACTTGGCCCATTATTTGTTGTTGAGGCTGTGCGTCTTGAGGTTGCATATCAACAATTATAACGCAACTCCCTTATTAATAAATTGTACAAAATGACGCTTTTAATGTTATTTTCTTAGAAAGGCAAAACGGTGGACTTATTCTAAACCATGGCATTAGAGTGTTAAAAATAAATATTGCATAGCCGCTTTGTTCTTTTTCTCTATTGAACGGTTTTAAAAAAATCATCATGTTATGACCGTGCGAACGTTCGACCACATGGGCACAAACCATTTGCCGATTCAAGCAGTTGAAGTGTCCATGTGGAATTGATTCATCCCCAGGTTTCGATAGATTTCTGGCATTTCACCGTTCTTCGAATAAAGATAAAGTGCAGTAACAGCGACTTGTTCAGCTGCATTGGTCCAAGCCAGGGCAATTGCGATTCCAATTGCGCCAATTCCGACACCGATGAACCACAACGGCCCTAATGCCACGGCCATTCCAAAGGTGAGTATGGCGATTAAAACAACGAAAAAGCCCCCGATGAGGCCAATTCCAAGTCCAGAAGTAATGTTTTCACCCCATGATTTGTAGAACATGCTTTTACTTGATTTGAGACTTTCACCGAGACTCTGGTTTTCAAGAATCATATGTGGAATCATGAAGAAGGTCATCATCCACCACACTGCTGCTCCAATGGCTGTTAGAATCATTGCAAAGACCGCTGCACCACCTTTTTGCTCTCTTGCTGCTTGATTCAAAACCTTCAACAACAGTCCAACTGTTCCTGCGATGATTCCCCAGAGAACGATGATGTGAATTTTACTCATTGCCGCAGATACGCCATCCATGAATTTCGGATCTCCACCTGTGAGCCGAATGTGAGAATTTGCAACAATGGCGCTGTTCCAAAAAGTAACAACTATCGAGATGACCATGTATCCTGTAAAGACGAATCCCATGTACGCACCGGTCATCTGCCCTTCTGCATCGACTGCCCATGCTTGTTCGAGATATTGAGGAAGACTCATTCCAATCATGGCAAGGAGACTCAAAAATCCACAAATAAACATGTAGACAATGAGTTCGGGGTCTTTCTTCACAACAGACATACTCAACTTACTCATTTTCCATCCGCGACTAATTGTTGCAAAGAATCCCATGCTTCATCCCAGTGCCGAGGAGTACATGTCGCTATCGGTAAGTTTCTTCTCTTTCGAGGAGGTTCTTCACCAATATTCAACGCGAGGCTTCTTTATGTTGAGGTTGGTACTTTGATAATGGAACATGTCAGCGATGAGAGTCTGGAATTCCAAATAACAGGGATGCTTGTGCAGGCCGAGAGATTTCGATTCGTTTGAAAGACGAACTAAGACGAATTTCGGCCGATTACCGTGTGACATTAACCATTCATGTACCACTTGGATATACGCAATACGGAGTGATTCACAAAACGCTTCGCCAACCGCTTTCGATTCAAGAGAAAGCATAGAAGGCCAGTCGTCAGCCACCCAATTCAAATTGAAATGCTTCCATGAAGGCTTGAACACCGCTTCAGCATATGACCGTTGTATTGGACGTAATTTACTTTCTAATTCTGCGACAAGGTTCTTTCGAACAAAGGCTGCAGAAAGTTTCTCGACATAATCCGGATACATCGGTGGGTCGACAACAACTGAAAATCGTGCTTTACTCGTCCCTAAATGAGGGTATATTTCCCACTCGTGGGTAGGATTATCATTGAAGTCGTATTCATTCCGCTCCCACTTTTCATCATCCAATTCCGGCGGTGGCGGTGGTGGTAATTCTTCCGGATAAATGACGACTCGTGCACCAGAATTGGAAAGCGTATCCAATAATGTATTCGAAATATTATCGCCTCGAACAATGATTCGCCTATTCTCGATAGGAACATCAGATCTACGGATTTGAGAAAGGAATGTAAAGAGGTTATCAATTTTCAGACTGGCAATCTGTGTAACATCATCTGCTGAAAGCGCCCATGAATCGATTGGTATCCCTGGTGTGTCAGAAAACATTGGAGTCGAACGCATTGAAACCCAATTTTCGTAGGCTTGGATATTTTCAATTTTCTCATCACCGCGTATCCGAAGTAGATCATTTTGCCATTGTGATGTTTGTTCAGGATTGGTGTTTTCAATGGTGAGGGCACCGTAAGTATAACCGGTGTAGGCTGCTGATGGTGGAGCTTCGGTTGTAATTTCAAGGTCGCCATCTTGTCGAGATTCCAGATATTCCTGTTGCCTTCTTTGCCGACTTGCCATACGCGCAATCGGGTTCAAAGATTCTTCAAGTGCGCCTCCAACTTCCTCAACCGCTTGTTCGACATCGTCTCCCGCTTCGACAATGTTGACAAAAGAGCCACCGCTTGCGCCACTTACTTGACGGAATACATTGACAGAATCATCAGGCAATCCTAGGCCGATAATATGAAATTCGACATCGATACCGATTTGCTTGATTGCTTGGATACAAGGCTGAAAGCCGTGAACTCCGTTAAATGGCGGCGGGGAACTCATGTCCATACCATCACTGATTAAGAAAAATAACCAATCAACACTGTCTTTGGCAAGTTCTTCTGCTTCTTCGACTAAAAATTTCCAGAGATAGGTGCCTCCGAACGGCTTTGGGAATTTGATTTTGTACAAATCTTCATGGCTTCGGAAATCGAGTGGTGCAAGGATTCGAGAACGTCCTCTGCTGTTAATCGTTGAAACTTTGGTTTGACGGTCTTTGAAAGTCGGGACGAGGTTCTCCCACATTGCTTTGGCAACTAAGTGTTTTTTGACACGTCCTTTAAGACCCATACTTCGCGCTATTTTACGGAAGATAGAAGCCGAATCTCCACTGAAACCTTCATCCATTTCACCGTAAATGCGTTCATTCATAGAACCCGAGGTATCGACATAAATTGCAATTTTAACCATGTTGAAGCCCCTCCGTGTGATTATAATTGTCCTTGATGTATCATTTAACAGTACTTACACATATCCCATATTATTAAGAATTGAAATTGAAACAATAGTTAGATAGTCGAACACCTCCAGTCGAATTCATGGAGGACCGTACACTTAGCCCAGATGGACAATCGGAATGGACCGGTTCTGAATGGGTCCCAGTTGGCACGCAAACCCAACATACATCAGGAGCAAATGTCTACACTCAACAAAAAATAGTTGACAGCGTGATTATGGGTAATTTGACTTCTCAAACAATTGTTCAAAACAGTCCTGAAGACATGGCGAAAGCAATGGTATTGGCGCTTGAACAAATTGGTTTTGTTGGAAATATTCAAACCTCAAGCCCATCAAACCAACAGATGTCGAATGTTAAAAATCTCTTGAAAGCAGGTGATGAACTTACTTCCAGGGGTGTGAAGATACAGGGCTCAACTGATTTGAAACTCGGAAATGCTGCGCGGTTGACTGGCCGGTATCAAGCGGCAATGGAATACTATCAACGTGCACTCGATACATTTAGAGAAGAATCCAACCGGAGCGGAGAAGCAGATGCCATGATCAATATCGGGTATGTCTCACTCAATCAAGGAGATGCACCTAAAGCATACTCTGTCTTTCGGGATGCTCAGGCAATGAAATTAGAATTGGGCGATAAAAACGGAGAAGCGGACGTAATCCTTGCCATGGCCAACCTCGCATTGATTGGTAATGAATACGACCAAGCTCAACACCTGTTTTCTCAAGCATTGAAAATCAAAGAAGAACACACTGATGAAAATGGCGTGGCCATAGCACTCATCGGACTTGGAAATATTTTAGAAGCGAAGAAAGATTACCAAGCGGCCCAACTTCATTATCGACAAGGCTTAATCATCAAACGAAAGCAAAAAGATTTGGAAGGTGAAGCAATTATTCTCGCCAACCTTTCAACTGTTGCTGAACATCTGGGAAATACCAGTGACGCCCAACGTTTGACGAACGAGAGCGTGGCAATTAAGAGGCAAATAGGTGACCGGAGAGGAGAAGCATTCTCCCACATACAACTTGCATCACAAGCCAAACAACGAGGTGACTTAGTCGAGGCTGAGCGGTTGTACAAAATGGCATTAAAGATGAAGAAGAAACTTTCTGATCTACGAGGTCAATCGGATACACTGAATCTCTTGGGGGTCTTTTTCGAAGAACAAGACCAATTTGTTGAAGCGGAACGTTACTTCAATGAATCTCTCACCATCATGAAACAACTTGGAGACCGGCAAGGAGAAGGGATTGCACAGTTTAACATTGGAAATACGCTTCTGTACAGTAATCAATTGGAAAAGGCAGGAGAAAAATTCGAAATGAGTTTACGACTTGCTAAAACAGTTAATGACCACGAAGGGCATGCAGATGCGTTGGTGCAATTAGCAGCAATTGCTGAACAGCAACAAAACTTGCCGCGTCGACAAAAACTCCTGACCGAAGCAGCCGCAGTCTTACGCAGTAATAATATTCCAGTAACCGGTTGGTTACAAGAGAATGGCTACTGAAATCTCCATTGCTTTGGAAACAGTGAGTGGTCTTAATTATTCAGTCCTGTCGCAATTAAAGGATACATTCTTGGTCGGTTTTTGCCGTTCATTTGTTCCTCGTAAAAAGTCAAAGCGTGATACTCTCAAAACATACAGAAAATGTTCAAGAGAACAAGGCACTGTTGATTTCTTCACGCGTGATGGTACAAAATTGACCCGGTTCAAGGCCGTATTCCTTCAGCACAATTCCTTCTGTCGATAGTCGGTGTAAATGATTGACATGGTTTCCAAGAGTTGTAAACATTCTACGGATTTGCCTTTTCTTACCCTCGTCAATAGTCAGAACTGCACAAATGGCACTTTCCAGTTCGATGGTTGCTGGGCGTGTTTGAAACTCTTCTAACGAACCATATTCAGTGACTGAGACATCAACGCCTTGGCGGATTGACTCAAGTTGAAGTTCAGTAATTGCTTCCTGAGTCTTTACACGATATGTTTTCTTGATATTCTTCTGCGGATCGGTCACTGAATGAACCAATTTGCCGTCAGTAGTAACCAATAACAAACCAGTTGTGTCTTCATCGAGTCGCCCAACAGTGACTAAAGATTCGTAAATCGAAGGCTCGACAGCATCTCGAAAGAGTTCGTAGACAGATGTTTTGTTGAGTTCGAGTTCTTGTGAATTAAGGCGGGAGCAAATACATCCAGAAGGTTTGTTGAGGACGAAGTAGACATCGTTGGAAGGGAGAAACAATTCTTCGCCACGGTACTTTACAGTGCGCTTGGCCGGATTGAATTCATAGGCAATATGCTTGACAATCGAATCGTTCACTGTAACATCGCCACTCCAAATGGCTTGTTTGACTTCTTCTTTCGATGAAAACTCACCGCATTTTGAAAGAAATTGGTGGAGTCGAAGTTTCATTTTTATTCCCCTAATTGCCGGTGTATTCGAGTTGTTCTTATCAGTTCCTCTTTGCTTGATTGTTCAGCTAAGTGATTCGACTGTATTTTACAATATTGATTATTTTGATGAGCAGTGGGGCTTTAGTCGCTGCGTGGATAAACAATCTTTACCGGAATTGGAAACTTAACAATTCTTATCAATTACCATAATTTAACTGGGTCAAAATAGCAATGATTTGTCGTGTTTATGAACGGTGAATGGCGAGGTATTAACTCCTTGAACGAGATTTATTCTGGCTTTCAAGGAAAATTAAAATAAGCGATAGTAGTCCAAAAAAGCAACCTACTGCCATACTGACGAAAGTAACAAGAGCAAAACCATAGCCCCCATAAGGAACGCCGGTGTCAAATGACCAAGAGGCCATAAATGAGAGAATGGCAGCAACAAAAGCGGCGATTGTGAGGAAAAGAAGTGGTCTTAAAAGTGAGTCCAATTTCAGTGGATGTGGAAGTATTCGAATGAAGCTATGTTGACATTTCGGGCACTCCACTTTCCCCTCATAATCTTCAGGGAGATTCAATATTTGAAAGCATTTTTTACAAGGAATTTGTTTCTTGAGGGCCGAGTTGGATTCAGTTTCCTCAACAGGTGTAGAACCATCATCAAGGCTGAGATACTTTTCCTCTACATCTTTTTTTAGCCTGAGAATCAGTTCTTTTTTTGTCCCAGAAATTTTTTTGCCTTGACCTCTTAATATTTCTTTCAGTTCAAGAACGGTGAGTGATTGCAAATCGTCCATGGACAAAACTCTCTCACAGCGTCTTAAAATTATCCCAGTATTTTAGGAATCATTGGACGACATGGAGTTTATACCCTCAGGGGCTCCTAATCAGTGGGCGATGCAGGATTCGAACCCGCGTCGACGGGTTCGAAGCCCGTCAGGATATCCAGGCTACCCTAATCGCCCTTAACCTGCCGAGTTGCCCCCCCTTCTTGAAGAAGGCGGAAGGATTGGCTCGTATATGGCGCGCTCTCTACCGTGTATTCCAACGGGATGCTCCGCCTGTTGTCGCGAGACAACTATGCCACTGACGAAGGCAGAGGCTTCCCTTCTCACACGCCGAACTGGAATGGCTGTCGAGGACTTTTCTTGGCGTAATAATGGCATTCTTACACTTCTCAATGATGAAACGACACGCGCTTGTGTGTTTTTGTTAACTTCGTCTGCCGATATCAATGCGGAAGGAATGTGCTCAGTGTACGAAGTCCGACCACAGGGTTGCCGTACCTATCCAAATGTGTTGAATCACAAAGATAAGGCGATCCTCGATGAAGGATGCCCTCACAAAGCACAATTCCCTGAACCAACAGAAGAAGATGCTATCATTCTCCTCAATCTTGAGGAACAATTGTTGCGTGAAGAATGAGTCGGCCTAAACTGGCGTGAACATGTTCAACCCAACGTTGGTTGATTCGCCATCCTGTTTCAGTAAAGGTTGATTGAATATCATCCCATTGACCATGAAGCAGTTCGACCGAAGCATCGACTTCAAGGGCCTCGTCTGGAAGTTCACCGAAAGGATGCATTGGTAAAATCAACACTAAATCAGCGTTGGAAGCAGCAACCATTCGAGCGCTTTGGAGGACAGAACGTATCAATTCAGCATGGTCAAGGGAACCTTGAGAATTCCGACCATACGGCGGATCGAGTACAAAACCACAGATTCGATGATGCGCATCTGGAGGGATGATTTGTGGTAATCGTGTCGCGTCACCTAACAGTAAGTGTGCATCGGAGTCTGGCATGGCCCAATCGAGGTTCTGCCGTGCTCCCTCAATCATCAAAGGGTCGAGGTCAACGCCGTATGTTTCACGTCCTGACAGTGCTGCTTCCAAGACAAAACCACCTGTTCCAGTCATGAGGTCGAGGGTCGCGCCTTTGTCGCGAGGACCTGATGCCACATTGACGGCCAAACGGGCAAGGCGAGGGTCAAGACTGACAGGTTTGAAGAACGGTCGGTCCGTTGCACGTCGAGAAGTAATTCCGTCAGAATCATCTCCCGAACCAACCATCCAACCACAGGCAATGATTCCTGCACTGGCATCAAGTACCATTCCGATGCGATGTTCAGGAGATTCCAAATCAATTGAATACTCTTGAGAAGAAAGGATTCCACCTATTTTTCTTGCCAAGTCTCGACTGCTTACTCCGGCCATTTTCCCTTCATGTTTCATCGGTCGCACGGCTACTGAACCTGTACGTGGATAGGTGTCGATATAGGTCTTCATCTGTTCGATAAAGGACGAAGTATCTTCTTCATGCTCCCAAACAATTGCATCGACCAGTAAGGCTTGACACCCACTTGCACATTCAACAGCAGCTTGCATTTGGGCGAGTGACAGTTCACCTTCAAGACGAACCAATCGACGAGATGCAAGTCGAATCAGTTTGGCATGAGGGAGCAGTGCAGAGATTTCCGCCCGAGCCAATGCTGGATGCCAGCCACGTAAACTCGCTACATGACTCGCCATGGTGAGTGCTTGCGCCTCGCCTTTTTGACCGATTCGGATGCGAATATACACATACTGTCACCTCATATACCCTTCATGGGCTGTAATCTTCGAGACCTCGTAACGCCTGAGGACATCGATTTAGCCAGTCTCTCTGGGCAGCGCGTTGGCATCGATGCTTTTCTGACAGCCTTCCAATTCCTTACTACAATGCGCGACCGATCACCTCAAGGTGACGGAGGACCACTTCGTGCTGAAAACGGCAAGGTTGTTTCACATTTGATGGGTTTTCTTAATCGAACGACAACATTGTTGAATCTTGGAATCAGGCCAATTTACATTTTTGATGGTGAAGCACCAGAATTGAAAGCCGATGAAATTGCATCTCGTCGAGCGCGACGCGAAGAAGCAAAACGAGTCCACGAAGAAGCATTAGCCGCAGGTGATTTTGCATTGGCCCAAAAAATGGCACCTCGATTGATGTACTATTCGCAAGAGATGGTTGACGAAACCAAGCAAATGCTCGACTATCTCGGAGTGCCTTGGGTGGTTGCCAAAGCCGAAGGTGAAGGTCAAGCCGCAGTCATGGCTGCCAAAGGACAACTTGACGTGGTTGCGACCCAAGATTGGGATGCTTTGCTGTACGGTACGCCACGACTGGTTCGGAACCTAATGAGTGATGGCACCAAGCAGCACGGACGAACTGTGAAAGCTCAACTGATTAATCTCGATGAAATGCTTGGAAGTCACGAACTTAGCCGTGAACAATTAATCGATCTTGCCATCATGATTGGAACCGATTTCCACCCAGGCATCAAAGGAATTGGGCCAAAGACAGGCATCAAACTCATCAAAGAACACGGTTCTATCGAAACTATTTGTCAAGTCAAAGACAAAGAAGTTCCACAACGCCTTGATGAAATTCGAGAAATATTCCATAACCATCCAGCGGTTGAAGTAGCAGATGAAGATCTACTACCTGGCCAAATTGATATCAAAGGCCTCACTCAATTCTTACAAGTTGAACGTCAATTTAGTCAACGTCGAATGGATAACGCGTTGGACAAGTTACGCGATGTCGGCCTTATTCGTGAAGGTGGGCAAACGTCACTGTTCTCATTTTGAAGGATGCATAAAGCGCAAAGGGCTTGCTAACACATCCACGCCTTGGTACTGCGCAACTGCTTGACGCGCTACGCTTTGCGGGTCGTTGAGAGCCTCGAGAACGGTGTTGACAGGAGCGCATGGAACGCCGATTAATTTCTCCTCCAAGTCACTGCGACTGAAGTTCGAAACTGCGTTTGAAACACATGACTCAACCGCTTCACGTGCATAGACGCGCCCCTCATTGGTCGCCCAATCTTCTTGATTATCCAGTGATAATTTTTCGACTAAAGTAAGCCATTGATTATCCGAGCCAACGCCAATGACAAACCAGCCATCTTTCGCTTCAAATGCTCGATAGGGTACGAGATTCGGATGAGCCGAACCCATAGGAGTTGGATTGACGCCACTTGCCATTGCATTATGCGCTTGATTCACCAAAGCAGCAACGGCACAATCCCAGAGTGAGAGATCGATTCGCATGATTTCACCTGTCTTTTCCTTGTGAAACAATGCAGCAAGAATAGCGTTTCCAGCGTTGAGTCCAGTGATGACATCAATCCATGCCACGCCAACTTTTACCGGTGCACCCCCCGCTTCTCCAGTGATGCCCATGATACCGCTTCGTGCTTGTAAGGCGACATCGTAACCCGGCTCATCACGGCGAGGGCCTGTGGCGCCATAGGCTGAAATCGAACAGAGAATGACATCGCTTGGCAAAGGGCCAAGCAAACGCTCAAGCGTTCCAGGTCGGAAGTTCTCAACAACGACATCCGCTGTTTCAATCAATGCCCGAACCTCTTCAGCTTCTCGTTTAAGGTCAAAAGTGACAATCTCTTTGCCTCGATTACATGATAAGAAATACGCTGCGACTTTTTCCCCATCGAAGCCAGTGGCAAATGGTGGCCCCCATTGACGGGTGTCATCGCCCCATGGTGCTTCGATTTTGATGACTTCAGCACCGAGGTCAGCCAACATTTGAGTTGCATAAGGTCCAGCCAGTATACGCGAGACGTCGACGATTCGAATACCCTCTAGAATTCCGCTCATGTACCCCCGAAGTGTCCGAAAGGGTTGAACCTCACGCCTCGAACCGTTGGCCATGGAGCGGTTGAATTTTGAAGACGACCGACTCTGGATTCGTTTGTTGATGTTGGGCGTCTTACTCAACCTCATCGTCTGTTTCACCAGCGACTTAGGATTGGATACGCAGGTCAAAATGGCCGTCGATGAAAATGGTGCTCTTCCTTGGGGTGATTTGCGTCCTGAAACTGCAGGTGAAAGCGATCCAACCGATGGAGGCAAGCGCGTTGTATTGCCGTTATATGATTTATCAGAAGTCGGCATCAAGGCGATGGCTTTCCTTACTTTTGCCGGCATGGTTGCCTGTTTATACCGATGGGGAGGGGTTCGTTCTGCTGCAATCCTTTCACTCTCGCCAGCATTTATTTTCTCAATCGGCCGAGGTTATGAAGAAGTCTACTTAGCGGTTTTTTGTGCTGTAGCATTCATGCTGTTCACAGGTGTTCTTTCGGAAAAAAACAGAATACTTCAATCATTTGGAGGTGCCCTCGCTTTCATGCTGATGCCTTATGCAAAAGGTTTCACAGATGGGGCTGGAATACTCGTTGGAGCGACCGTCTTGACAGTTTTAGTCACCCTTTGGAATGAAATTCAACAGCGAGGAGGAGAGAAAACCAGTTGGATGTCAAAACCCCATGTTGTGGGAATTGTTGTTTTTGTTTCCGTATCCCTCTGTATGATTGTTCTCGGGATACTCGAATACAGCAGTACGTTCTCCATCATGATTGAAAGTCCTGTCAGGTACAGTACAGCGTTGGCGTTTTCTGTGTTAGATATCGTAGTTATTTTCACTTTAATTGGAATGGTATCATGGCCTTTTATCGGACCTATGCTTCAAGGGCTCTCATCTGTAACTGATCCAAAGACAGCCCAAATGACTGGATTCATTGTAGGGATAATGACTGCCCTTGTGTTCTATGTGGCAGCACTTTGGACCTATGAAGCAAGTATATGGAATGCAAATTGGCCTGGTGTCATCTGGACGATGGGTAACAATGGGCGATACGCCACTATGCTGTTCATTCCTTTTGTGTTGTTACTTCAACAACTCAAACTTCATGCTGAAGTACCGACTTATGATGCTCCTCTTTCGAAAGTAAAGGTCATGGGATTAGCGCTTCTTCTGTTATTGCCACTTTCTATGTTTGCATCGCTTCATGGACAAACCATGTGGACCGATGAGGCTGCAAGTGAAATGAACCTCGATAACGGTGATGAATTTCTGTTTGTATCAGAAGACACGCTTGGTATGCACTGGCTCTATACGTTCTATGCTCCACTTGATGCGGAGGAAAAGGGAATTACCGGTCATTGGAGATCAGTAGACTCAACCTGGGAGTCGGATTTGGACTCCAGCTTATCGCAAGTGACAACGCTCGTTGTTTCACCTGATGTAACGTTAACACCCAAAGGATGGATTGTTGAATCAAGTGGAGAAGTAAATCTTCTCAACGGGGGAGGCGAGTGGCGCGTATTAACGCGCTCTTAACCTCAAGCGTTTTTGTCAGCTTGGACTTGTGCGCGGACTGCTTGTGCAGCAGACTTTGCATCTTGCATAGCCTTACGTACACGAGTACCAGCAGCAGCATTACCCTTGTCATGCTTGACAGCATCACCAAGAGTGGCAGTTAAATCATCAATCATCGTTTGAACCATAGCCTCGACGGACATATCTTGCCCGCAGAGTAATCGGCTTTTATTGGTTGCTCCGGAATAACATGAAAGCGGGTCACAAAAAACGATGTATTGAGCGCCGACTTGCTAAAAAAAGCCCGTAAATGCAACTTCTCACCTAAACTCCGACCGATTTTCAAGCGAGAGGTTGAAAACCCCTAGGTTAGAGGGGGTGTCGAGGAGGAGTAAGACATGGGCTTCGGTGTTCGAGGAACTTTGCCTGACCCAGACCCTGTTGCTACACAGGAGTGGGTCGATTCAATTCTTGCTGTACAAAATCAACTCGGCGATGAGGAAGCACGCCGCCTCTTACTGTCTACTGTTGATGCTGCTCGTCATGCTGGCGTTGAAATAGACGTTGTCAATACACCTTATCTCAACACAATCCATCCTGAAAGCCAAGGCACCTATCCTGGCGATTTAGAGATGGAACAGCGACTTCACGGCATTAATCGATGGAACGCAATGATGATTGTAACTCGGGGCAACAAGTATTTCGAAGGAATTGGTGGTCACATCTCAACCTATGCTTCAACATCCCATGCATGGGAGATTGGATTCAACCACTTTTTCCGAGGCAAAGATGGTGCAGGCCAAGGCGACCACCTCTACTGGCAAGGGCATGCCTCTCCAGGGATCTATGCGCGTGCTTGGCTTGAAGGGAGATTAACCCATGAGCAAATGGAAGCGTTCCGTCAAGAAACCGGTGGCAAGGGCTTGTCTTCGTACCCGCATCCACGCTTAATGCCTGATTTCTGGGAATTCCCCTCAGTCAGTATGGGCCTTGGTGCTATGACGGCAATTCATCAAGCGCGTTTCAACCGCTACCTTGAATCCCGTGGATTGGTTTCCACCGCAAACTCTCGCGTCTGGTACACGATGGGTGATGGCGAATCTGATGAACCAGAATCACTGTCCCAACTTTCCCTTGCAGGCCGTGAAGGACTTGACAACATTGTCATGACCATGAACTGTAATCTCCAACGTCTCGACGGCCCTGTTCGTGGTAATTCAAAGATTGTTCAAGAACTCGAAGGTCGCTTCCGTGGCTCTGGGTGGAACGTCATCAAGGTACTCTGGGGCAGCAGTTGGGATGAGTTGTTTGCTCGCGATTCTGCCGGTTTAATCGCTGCACGCCTTGACCAATTAGTCGATGGTGATGAACAACGCATCATGACTGCAGACGGTGCCATCATCCGTACGGATTTGTTCAACTCAGAAGGCCTTGCTGCTTTAGTCGCTCACTTGAGTGACGATGACTTGGTCGATTTGTGCGCCGATGTTGGCGGACACGATTTCGTCAAACTCCATGCTGCCTATGCTCAAGCGACTGCTCACAAGGGTCAGCCGACTGTTGTGCTCATGCGTACCATCAAAGGATTTGGACTTGGACCTGCTTTTGCAGGTCGAAATACAACGCATCAAAAGAAGAAGGCGGGTATGGAGAGTATCCAGTACATGCGTGACGATTTAGGACTCAAGTTTACAGATGAAGATTTAGAAAACTATCCCTACATCATGCCAGAGGATGTTCCTGAAGTTGTGGCGTATGCCAAGCAACGCAGAGCCGTAATGGACGGATTCATGCCAACTCGAACCGTTCCAAAGTTCGACCTCAAACTCCCCGATGAAGCAACCTATGCAGCCTTTGATGAAGGCACCAAAGGCAAAATGGAAGTTTCGACAACCATGGCCTTCGTGCGTATTTTACGCGCCTTGATGAAGGACAAAGAATTCGGAAAGAGAATCGTTCCAATCATCCCCGATGAAGCACGAACCTTCGGAATGGATCCTTTGTTTGCTGAATTTGGAATTTATCATCCGGAAGGTCAACTCTACAAACCGGTCGACCACAAGGTGCTGATGAAGTACAAGGAATCCGAAAAAGGTCAACTCTTAGAAGAAGGCATTAACGAAGCAGGTGCAACTTCAACGTTCATTGCCGCAGCAACCTCTTTTGCAACCCATCATTATCCGACAATTCCATTCTACACCTTCTATTCGATGTTCGGATTCCAACGTGTGGCTGACTTGATTTGGTCTGCAGCTGACCAACGCGCCCGTGGTTTCCTGATGGGGGCAACCTCTGGCCGAACCACACTCAATGGGGAAGGATTGCAACACCAAGACGGTCATTCTCTTTTGATGGCTCATACCAATCCTGCCGTCCGAGCCTGGGACCCGGCATTTGCCTACGAATTAGCAACCATTATCCGTCACGGAATCGATGAAATGTATGGCCAAGACAAAGACGTCATCCACTACATTGCCGTTTACAATGAAAATTATCCTATGCCTCCTAAGCCGAAAGGTGTTGACCAAGGTATCATCCGCGGCATGTATTTGCTACGAGGTGCTCCAAAGGGCGACGGTCCTATCGTTCGACTCATTGGCTCAGGACCGATCATGATCCAAGTCTTGGATGCAGTTGAGAAACTCGAAGCCTATGGCGTTCGTTCAGAAATCTATTCAGCGACCTCCTATGGTGAAATGCGCCGAGAAGGTTTGGAATGCGACCGATGGAATCGATTGCATCCAACCAAGACTGCAAAGCAACCGTGGGTCGAGCAAATACTTGGAACTGGAGATGTTCCAGTCATTGCCGTCAGCGATAACATGGCAGCAGTACCTGACATGATTCGTCAATGGGTTGGAGGCCACTTCACCGTTTTGGGAACCGATGGTTTTGGCCGTTCAGATACCCGTGAAGCACTTCGCCGGTTCTTTGAAATTGATGGAAAAGCAGTTGCACTTGCAGCCCTTTCTTCACTGGTTAGGGATGGCTCAATCGATGCTGGTGTTTACGAGAAGGCTGAGAAAGAATTTGGAATTTCAACCGAGCGTACGGATATCACTGAAATCTGAACCGGTGCTGAACTCTTGTGAGTTCAAAGCCTACTCACTCACTTCCGACGAGTTTGTAATCATCAGAAAGTGGTGTAGCACCGGTTTCCATGGAAA